>MGRY01000053.1:0-9370 GCA_001799045.1 Deltaproteobacteria bacterium RIFCSPLOWO2_02_56_12
AAATCTTTAAAGCGATAATCTTTCAGACGGATGAGGTGCTGGTAAGAGCCGAAGCGCTCCTCGGGATTATCCACCTCATCGAGGAGATCAACCGTCTCTTCCTCACTCTCAAAGATCTTGATTTTCTTATAGGTGGTGGAGCGCTCGCCCGGAATGCGCCCCATTTCGCGAATCATGTTGCGAAACTGCGACGGCTTCATCAGCTGGCCGTATCCGGCCCCGGCTGCGGTCGAGATGCTCTCGTTGATGAGCGTCCCACCGAAGTCATTGGCGCCTGCCATGAGGCCGATCTGGGAGAGCTTGGGACCCTCCTTGACCCAGGAGACCTGTAAGTTCGGAATCCAGTTGTTCAGCATCAAGCGCGACACCGCGTACATCTTCATTACCTCGGCCCCGCTGGCGCCCGTGCGCAATTCCGGAATTCTTTTCCGGTGGGAGATAGGGGCTTCCTCGAAGACGAAGCTCAGCGGCACGAACTCGGTGATTCCTCCGGTCCGTTTTTGAATGTCCCGTAAGATTTCCAGATGAAGGGCCCTGTGATGGGAATTTTCGACGTGGCCGTACATGATGGTGGAAGTCGTAGGAATCCCCAGATCGTGGGCGGTCTGGATCAGCTCCACCCATTTTGCCGTAGTAATGCGGCCCGGCGAGATCTTGTCGCGCACTTCGTCCACCAGGATTTCGGCGGAGGTCCCCGGCAGGCTGCCCACGCCGGCATCTTTCAGGGCCGATAGGTAATCCCGGATCGTGACTCCGGTGAGATTCGAGCCGTGCAGCACTTCCTCGGGAGAAAATCCGTGGATGTGAAGCTCCGGCAAGGACTCTTTGAGCGCCTGGCAGAGTTTCACGTAATGCCATCCGTCCATCCCGGGGGCGAGCCCGGCCTGGACGCAAACCTCGGTGGCTCCCAAATCGCGCGCCTCGCGCGCGCGCCGGATCACTTCCTCAGTTGGCAGAAAATAACCCTCTTCTCCCAAATGGCCCCGGCTGAAGGCGCAGAAGCCGCAGGCCTTGACGCAAACGTTGGTGAAGTTGATGTTGCGATTGATCACGTACGTGACTACGTCGCCGACCGTCTTCTTGCGCAAATAGTCCGCTGCCGCGGTCATGACGGTCAAGTCGGTGCCGGAGGCATCGAAGAGACGAGCGGCTTCGTCGACGGTAATATCCAGTCCTCCCAAGGCCCGGTCGAGAATGCGTCCGGTGGCGGCCGTTACGTCAGACAGCAGCGCGTCGAGAGATTTCCGCAGATGAGGAATCGACATAGCGTGACTTTATCCGTTCATGGAGCGAAACACAATCATGCCATTGCGGGTCGCTTTTCTATTTTCCCGCCCAGTAGCGGGCAAGCTCTTGGAGATAGGTGAGGGTGGAAAAATCACGCATGCGATCCAGGAAGACCTTGCCGTTCAGGTGATCCCATTCGTGTTGGACGACCCGGGCGTGAAAACCGGATGCGACGAAATCCATCTCCTTACCGCTTCGGTCTCGCGCCTGCACCCGGATACTTTTGTAGCGCACCACTCTACCTCTCAGCTCGGGAATACTCAGGCAACCCTCCCAGTCCTCCTCTGTCTCTTGAGAGAGCGGCGTGACTTCCGGATTGACCAGCACCGTTAGTGGAACCGTCGGCTTTTGGGGATAGCGCGGGTTGTCGGCTACCTCCAGCACGGCTATCTTTCTGGATTCATGGACCTGCACGGCTGCGAGGCCCACGCCATCGTACTCTTTCATGGTTTCGACCATGTCGTCGATCAATTTTTGGATCTGCGGGGAGCTTAATTGGTCAAGGGGTATGCCGTCGGCACCCCGGCGAAGGATGGGGTTTCCCAGCCTCGCTACTTTGAGTATGGACATGGATTTTCCTTAGCATAGCTTAAAATCCATAGGAAGAGCGGCAAATTTAAAAAAACGAAGGCGTAAAATACAGCCTGCCCTGCTTGACAACATAGACCTATTAGATCTATCATTTACCTGGATTTAAGATGTGAAACATAGTGCGGACGCCAACGCTTGGAATACGGGGGTGATTTTATGGCATATGCAAGCGTGGAAGAACAGCTTGGCTCTCTGTTTCAGCCGGACACACTGGTTTCTGCTCAGTATTTCGAGACCTTTCGAAGCCAGGCCAACTTAGAGCCGGAAAAGAGGCTCATATTGGCGATTCTAGAAGATGCCGTTGGTTGTTTCCAAAGGTACGTCGTGTCACGGGACGCCAAGGGGAAATCCCTATTCTGCGACGCGGAACAGTGGATCACGGAAGAGAACCGCCATTGGATTTTTTCCTTTGAGAATATCTGTGACTTCCTGGAGATCGATCCCGACTATCTCCGTCGGGGCCTCCGGGCTTGGGAAGAATCTCATTTGAGACGCGCAGGGCGAAGATGCTTCCCGGACCGAAATCGATTTGCGAGTTCCATCAAGAATTTAACAGGAGGTGAGTTATGGCAGAGTTTGTCAAAGCAGCCAAGACCGATGAGATTGCTCCCGGGCAGAGTAAGATGCTTGAAGTGAACGGCAAGAAGATTGCCATTTTCAATGTGGCCGGTTCCTTCTATGCTATCGATGATACTTGTAGCCATCGCGGCGGGTCGCTTTCACAAGGGATGATTGAAGGGGAAAAGGTTACCTGTCCATGGCACGGCGCCGTGTTTGATATAAGGAGCGGTGAAGTATTGGGGCCTCCTGCGCCTAAAGGGGTTGCATGCTATAATGTCCGAGTCGATGGAGTCCAAATCGAGGTGGAGATCTAAGAAATCTTTGCCGAGTGAGACGCAAGCTCGAAGAACGGACGGAAACTTTTTCAGCGATGCCGGCTTAAGGGTTGAGTCGTAGACTTAAAGGGTCTATATTTTATTTGGTGGTGCCATGAAGAAGAAATTAGAGCGGAGTTCTCTCATGAACGTGGGTCGGCGGGTCGATTATGCCATGCGCGCCCTTTCATACCTCGCCGGGCAGCCGCAGGGCAAGATTGTAGGTCGCATCGAAATTGAGAAGAAGCAGGACATACCGGCCTACTATCTTTCCAAGATCATGAAGGATCTCGTTGCCGGCGGTCTGGTTCGCTCCCACATGGGTTCCAAAGGAGGATTTAGTCTGGCGCGCCCTGCTGAGACCATCAGCATTAAGAAAGTTTATGAAACGGTGGAGCGTCCTTTTGTTCTCATGGAATGCCTTGAAAAGCGGCAGGATTACTGCTCCTATTGTGCGGTGTGCACCCAGAGGTCGATCTGGAATAAGGCCCAGAGCCTCTTGGCGGACTACCTTGAGCGCGTTTCGATCCGCGATATAGCGGCTCAGTATGGCCTCAGAGAGAGGCTGGCAGCCATTAACGGCTGATGTTTTAATCTTGAAGGGACAAAGCGATGCTGGAAATCAAAAACTTACATGCGAAAGCAGCCGACAACGAAATTCTAAGAGGGATCAACCTCACGATCAACGCCGGTGAGGTCCATGCGGTCATGGGCCCGAACGGCTCGGGCAAAAGCACTTTAGCCCATGTCCTGTCGGGGCGAGAGAACTACGAGGTAACGGCGGGTGAGGTGATCTACGAGGGAAAGAATCTTTTGGCAATGACTGTGGAGGAGCGGGCGCGCGAAGGGATCTTCCTGGCCTTTCAATATCCGGTCGAAATCCCCGGCGTAAACACGACCTATTTCTTGAAGGCGGCGCTCAATGCGGTTCGGAAGCATCGCGGTCTTAAAGAGCTCGATGCGATGGACTTCTTGGCCCTGGTCAAGGAGAAGATGAAGATTGTTGAGATGGATCAGGGCCTCTTGAACCGCCCGATCAACGAGGGGTTCTCCGGCGGCGAGAAGAAGCGCAACGAGATCTTTCAAATGGCGGTTTTGGACCCAAAGCTTGCCATCCTGGACGAGACCGACTCCGGCTTAGACATCGACGCCTTGAGGATCGTGGCTAACGGGGTCAATGCGCTCCATAGCAAGGAGCGGGCGATGATCGTCATTACCCACTACCAGCGCCTGCTGAACTACATCGTGCCCGACTACGTGCACGTGCTTTTTGACGGCCGCATCGTCAAATCGGGCGACCGGCAATTGGCCCTGAAGCTCGAGGAGAAGGGCTATTCCTGGATTGAAGAGCAGGTTCAGAAAAATCAACCGGTGAACTTATAGAGGTATGCTCGCCGCGATCATGAATAGCACGGAAGCGAAAAACCTTTACCGGACGGATTACTCCCGGTTGAAGGGGGAGTTGGCCGGTCACGGCGAGGCGTGGATCCATGAAATCCGCGAGGCGGCGATAGCCCGTTTTGCCGAACTAGGCTTTCCCGTGAAGCGGGATGAGGAGTGGCGGTACACCAACGTCAACGCGATCGCAACCATTCCTTTCGAGCGTGCTCGATATGACATCGAGGGGCTGGCGCCTGATACTGTTGGGCGCGCCAGCCTCGGGCTGTTGGAGACCAGCCAGGCGGTGTTTGTAAACGGCTACTACTCGGCAGAACTTTCTTCTCTCCGGGGTGTTTCCCAGGACGTGAAGGTGGGTGGGCTGGCAGCCGCTCTGAACGAGGGCGCCGAATGGATCGAATCGCACCTGGCCCGTTACGCCAGTTACCGGGACCATGCCTTTGTCGCCCTCAACACGGCCCTGATGCAGGATGGGGCATCCGTATATGTCCCGCCTGGCAGGATCGTCCAGGAGCCGATTCATCTGCTTTTCATCTCCACCGGCGGGAAGAAGGCTTCGGTCTCGCATCCCCGGAACCTGATCATCATCGGCAAGGGCAGCCAGGTTACGATCGTCGAGAACTACGCCGGTCCGGAGAAGGGGAATTATTTCACCAACGCAATCACGGAGATCGTGGTGGGGGAAAACGCCGTAGTGGACCATTATAAGCTTCAACGGGAGAGCGACGAGGCCTTCCACGTCGCGACCCTGCAGGTATGCCTGGGGCGAAGCAGCAATGTCTCGTCCCATTCCATTAGTTTGGGAGGCGCCCTGGTGCGCAACGACGTCAACGTTGTCCTGGATGGAGAAGGCGGCGAGTGCACATTAAACGGTTTCTACATGGTGAGCGGAGAGCAGCATGTGGATAACCATACGCGCATCGACCACGTAAAACCCCATGGCACCAGCCGCCAGCTTTACAAAGGGGTATTGGACGGCAAGTCGAGAGGGGTTTTCAACGGAAAGATTTACGTGCACAAGGGGGCTGAGAAAACCGATGCCAGGCAGACCAATAACAACCTGCTGCTTTCTCTGGACGCGGTGATAGACACAAAGCCCCAACTGGAGATCTACAATAACGACGTAAAGTGCACCCATGGTTCGACGATCGGTCAGCTTGACCAGGATGCGATCTTCTATCTGCGCTCGCGCGGCATCGGCGTGGAGTCGGCGCGTAGGCTTTTGACCTATGCATTCGCAAGCGACGTCATTGGCCGGATCCGAATCGACTCTGTCCGCGCGCAGCTCGACAAGTTGTTGGCGGCGAAATTTCAAAAGGATTCCTAGACGAAGGAAGGGATATGAAACCTGCCCAGGGAGTAATCGCCCCGCAAGGTTTGCGGACAGGCCGAACCGTGCTGGATGTCGCGCGCATCAGAGAAGACTTCCCGATCTTGAAACAACAGGTCCATGGAAAACCTCTAGTCTACTTCGACAACGCGGCCACGAGCCAAAAGCCCCAGGTCGTGATTGATACCTTAAACAGGTATTACGCGACGGAAAACGCCAATATCCACAGGGGCATCCACTTCTTGAGCGAGCTGGCGACGGCGGAGTACGAAGAGACCCGGAACAAGGTGAAGCGCTTTCTCAACGCCTCCGAGAGCCGGGAAATCGTTTTTGTCCGGGGCACCACGGAAGGTATCAATCTCGTCGCGCAGAGCTACGGCAGGCGGTTTTTCAAAGAAGGGGATGAAGTTGTTATCTCGGCGATGGAACACCACTCCAACATTGTGCCCTGGCAGATGCTCTGCGAGCAGGTCGGGGCCAGGCTTCGCGTCATTCCCATGAACCACGACGGCGAGCTCTTGCTCGACGAATACGAGCGCCTTTTAGGCGCGAGGACGAAATTGGTGTCCGTGGCGCACGTGTCGAACGCGCTCGGTACCATCAACCCAATAGGGCGCATCATAGAGTCGGCGCACCGGCGCAATATTCCCGTCTTGGTTGATGGGGCCCAAGCGGCGCCGCATATGAAGGTAGATGTGCAGGAGCTGGATTGTGATTTTTATGCCTTCTCCGGACACAAACTGTTTGGTCCTACCGGCATCGGTGTCCTTTACGGCAAGGCGCGGCACCTGGAGGCTATGCCGCCGTATCAGGGGGGCGGCGATATGATCAGCCTGGTGACTTTTGAGAAAACGCACTATAACATTATACCCTACAAGTTCGAGGCAGGAACGCCTCACATAGCCGGAGTCATAGGGCTGGGGGCCGCCATCGACTATGTAAGTGGCATAGGTCTGGATGCCGTGGCCGCCTACGAAGGGGAAGTGCTCGCGTATGCGACGGCCCAGCTTTCAACTATTCAAGGCCTGAGAATTATCGGCAGGGCAAAAGAGAAAGCCAGCGTGCTCTCATTTGTGCTCGAGGGGGTTCATCCCCACGACATTGGCACGGTCCTTGATCGGGAGGGAGTCGCCATCCGGGCCGGCCATCATTGTGCCATGCCGGTGATGCAGCGCTTTGGCGTCCCTGCCACTGCCAGGGCCTCTTTTGCTTTTTATAATACTGGAGAAGAAGTGGATGTCCTGGTGCGGGCCGTGCGAAAGGTTCTGAAGGTGTTCGGTTGATGTCGGAGTTGAGCGAGCTATATCAGGAGGTCATTCTCGACCATAATAAGAGTCCGCGGAACTTCCACAGACTGGCGGACGCGAATCGGAGGGCGGAGGGGTACAACCCGCTGTGCGGCGATCAGATCACGGTCTACGTTAAGGTGGAAGACGATGTCATCAAGGAGATAAGCTTCGAGGGCTCGGGTTGCGCGATTTCCAAGGCCTCGGCTTCAATGATGACAGACAGTTTGAAGGGCCGGACAACGGCTGAAGCTGAAGCCCTCTTTGATAGAGTCCATAAGATGCTTAAAGGAGAGGTGAACCCGGGAGATGACTCACACGATCTTGGCAAACTGGCGGTCCTTTCCGGGGTATGCCATTTCCCGGCTCGGGTAAAATGCGCGAGCCTATCGTGGCATACGCTCCGGACGGCGCTGAAGCGGGAAAAGGAAGTGGCTTCGACGGAGTGACGCCTGGGCGGAAAAGCGGGTCCAGGACGGAGCAAAGGAGGAACGAGAGTATGAAAAGCGATGCGCCCATTACTGTGTTTCGGGATTGCGAGGCAGTCATGATCCCTAGCGGCGATAAGCTGAAACTCGCGGCCGGTAGCCGGGTGTGGGTTACGCAGGCGCTCGGTGGCAGCTTTACGGTAATGACGGACCGGGGATTTATGGCGCGTGTCGAGGGAAAGGATGCCGATGCGCTTGGATTGCAGGACGCGACGGCCTCCCGGCAAGGAATTCAGATTTCACAGGATAGACCCGAGGATGTCGAGAAACTGGTGTGGGAGCGACTCAGGACATGCTTCGATCCGGAGATCCCTGTCAATATCGTCGATCTCGGTCTTATTTATCATTGCCGGGTAACCGCTCTTTCGGAGGGCGGACACAAGGTTGAAGTTCAATTCACCTTAACTGCTCAGGGTTGCGGTATGGGTGAGATACTGAAGGTAGATATTCAAGACAAGATCATGGGTGTGCCGGGAGTGAAACAGGTCCATGTAGAGCTAGTTTGGGACCCTCCCTGGAACCAGAGCATGATCTCCGAGCCGGCCAAACTCCAGCTTGGCATGGTGTGACACCGTCCGGAATCCGAGGAGATTGAATGGAGAGTATGAGTTCCCTAGTAATCGAAGCCCAGGTCATCGAGGCCTTGCGAACCTGTTTTGATCCGGAGATCCCGGTTAACATCTACGAGTTGGGATTGATCTACGATGTCAAAGTGGAGCCCGCAGGCGCCGTCGAAGTCCGCATGACTCTTACCTCACCCCACTGTCCGGTGGCCCAGTCTCTGCCGGCTGAAGTGGAGGCTAGGATAAAGGAAGTTCCCGGGGTCACGGATGCCAGGGTTGAAGTCGTATGGGATCCCCCTTGGGAGCCGTCGAGAATGTCCGAAGCCGCCAAGCTTCAGCTTGGAATGCTCTAAGGGTCCCTAATATTACCTCTGTCTATATGAGGACTAATGCCAGAGATTTTGTTCGGTCACATACGGCGGGATTCCAGACCAGGAAGGGTTAAGGGAGCGACTTACTAGCCTGCAAGGCTGATTTTTTTTGGTTCGATGGTGGACCTTAAGGGTCTATCTTTTTTATGGCAAGATGGGGAGGCACAATGCCATTCACTAATAGTTTGCCTGAAACCGTTTTCACTACAAAAGTTGACGACCTCCTCAATTGGGGAAGAGCATCTTCGCAGTGGTACATGCTGTTTGGCCTTGCCTGTTGTGCCATCGAACTTATGCAGACAGGGGGCCCGCGCGCCGACGTGGATCGCTTTGGATGCGTTCCTCGGGCCACGCCACGCCAGTCAGACCTAATGATCGTGGCTGGGACCCTCACCTATAAGATGGCCAAGCGGACCAAGCTTCTCTATGACCAGATGCCCGACCCAAAGTACGTTATCTCCATGGGGAGCTGCGCCAACTGTGGCGGGCTTTTTCAGCTCGCGTACTCGGTCTGTAAGGGAGTGGACAAGATCATTCCAGTGGATGTCTATGTCCCGGGATGTCCGCCACGTCCGGAAGCCCTGACTGAGGGGCTCATAAGGATCCAGGAGAAGATCATGAGGGAAAAGTGGTTAGTGAAAAATACCGTGGGACTATAGGCCGGGACACGAGAGATATCCGTGGACGACCACGAAGGACTGAATCATGACTTACATTATCGCTGAACCATGTTTGGACGTAAAAGATACTGCCTGCGTGGAGGTCTGTCCGGTTGACTGCATCCATCCGATGAAGAACGAGGCGGAGGCGTTCGGGCAAGCGCGGCTGCTCTATATCGACCCGGTAGAGTGTATCGATTGCGGGGCCTGTGAGCCCGTTTGCCCGGTTGAGGCCATCTTTGAAGAGGCGGCAGTCCCAGACAAATGGAAGGATTACATCAAGATAAACGCAGACTATTACAAAAAGAGCGAATAGGGCTTTGTCCAATCTCCCTCACTAAGGAAATCGTATGGCGGATATGGAACAGCAGGTTGAAGGGCAGCTAAAGAAGCGTAAAGGCACACCGCTCCTTGCTGTCATGGACGAGAGCTGCAGTAGCTGTGCGGGCTCGCCAGTATGTGAGTTGCATTGTCCGGTGGAGGACTGCATTAACTTACTATACGAGGAAACACCCAACGGCG
>MGRY01000053.1:9601-9882 GCA_001799045.1 Deltaproteobacteria bacterium RIFCSPLOWO2_02_56_12
ACGCGCTCATCGTGATGGGCGGGCCGATGGGGGTCTACGAGGAAGACAAATATCCGTTCATAAAAGACGAGCTGCGGCTCATCGAGTCTGCCTTGAAGGAGAGGGTGCCGACCCTCGGCATCTGCCTGGGCTCTCAGCTTCTGGCAAAGGCGGCTGGCGCTGATGTTTACAAGGGCAAGGCGAAGGAGATAGGCTGGTACAAGGTCGCCCTCGAAGATGAAGGGATAGGCGACAGGCTCTTTATCGGCTTCCCTGAAGAGTTCACGGTCTTCCAGTGGCAT
>MGRY01000054.1 GCA_001799045.1 Deltaproteobacteria bacterium RIFCSPLOWO2_02_56_12
GAAAGAGGCATCGATTTCTCTTACGGCGAGTATGTGGAGCTACAGCATACACAGGTCGTGCCGCTCTATTTTCTTTTGCCCGAGCCCAAGATCCCCATCCTGCCTATCTATGTGAATACCTGGGTGGACCCTATTCCTACGCCGCGCCGTTGCTACCAGGTAGGAGAATTGATCCGAGAGGTCGCGAATGCGCAAAGAGAGCGGATCGCCATTCTGGCGACCGGAGGCCTCTCCCATTTCCCCGGCTCGCCGAGAATCGGCGAAATTGACACCCAATTCGATCACAAGCTGCTGGAGATCATGCGTGGGGGCAAAGGCCGGACGCTGGCGGATTATTCTTTGGAACAGATCCTTCAGGCGGGGGATTCGGAGTTTCTTAACTGGATGGTGGTACTGGGCACGGTCGGAGACACCAAGGCGGCGTCCACCTTTTATATGCCGGACCATGTGGCCACCGGATGGGGATTTGTGAGCTGGAAAATGCAATAGTTTTTAGTTTTGAGTGCTGAGTTTTGAGTTGATCCACTAAGAACTAAAAACTAATAACTTAAAACTGCACCGGAGGTGCAAAATGAGCAGCTACCATCTCAACCGCTTTCTCTTTGATCTCAAGATGCATGAGCAGCTCTTTAACAAGGCCCTGGCCAACGTGAAGGAGGCGATGAACCAGTACGATCTCACGCCTGAAGAGAAGGATGCGCTTGCTGCCGGCGATCCGCGAAAGCTGCGCCCGCTCGGCGCTCACGGGATGCTCGCGCTTTACATCATGCGTTTGCACCCGGAATTTCGGACTAACGTTTACTGGACACAGAAGTGAATTCGAGGATAGAGAATAGAGGATCGAGGATCGCTATCCTCCATCCTCAATCTTCAAAGCGTGAGGCTAAAGGATGGATTTAGGTTTGAAAGGAAAGGTGGCGCTGGTTGCGGGCGCCAGTCAGGGGATGGGGAGGGCCGTCGCTTTAGGCTTTGCCCGTGAAGGGGCCAAAGTAAGCATTTGTGCCAGAGGGGAGGCGCAACTCAAAGAGGCGGCGGAGATGATTCGGCGTGAGACCGGCGGCGAGGCGCTGGCCACGGTCGCCGATATGACGAAAGCGGAGGATATCCAGAGGTTCGTCGCCAGGACCGTGGAAAAGTTTGGCAGGCTCGACATCGTCGTCACCAACGCCGGTGGGCCGCCGCCGGGCGAGTTTATGAAATTTACCGATGAGGATTGGGAGAAGGCATTTCACTTGAACTTCATGAGCGCCCTCAGGCTTGCGCGGGAGGCGGTTCCCCATATGCGCAAAGTCGGAGGGGGGCGCGTGGTCAATATCACCTCTTACTCGGTTAAAGAGCCTATTGCCGGTCTTGTCCTCTCCAACGCCATCCGGAGCGCGGTGATCGGGCTCGCTAAGACCCTGTCGCGGGAACTTGCTAAGGATAACATTCTCGTTAACAACGTCTGCCCCGGGAGGATTGACACCGAGCGTGCGCGCAAATTGAGTCAGGCGCGCGCCGAGCGCTTGAAGCGGCCGGTGGAAGAGATCAATAGAGAGATGGCCGCGGAGATCCCGTTGGGTCGTTATGGAACAGCCGAAGAGATGGCGGGCCTGATCGTCTTTCTCGCTTCGGAGCGGGCGAGCTACATCACCGGAACCACCATTCAGATCGATGGCGGATTAGTAAGGGGGATACAATAATGGTTCTCTACTTCGTCCAGTGGGATCTTCCCGACCAGAAGGCGAATCTGACGATCTACGCCAATAAGGCGAAAAACGATTGGCTGCCGGCGACGCTGGCGCATCCCGGCGTCCAAGAGATACGTAACTACCGGAATCCCATGGAAGTTACCCCGCAAGTGGCCATTAGCATCGAGTTCGATTCTTTAGATGCCTGGCGCGACTATATGGAGTCCCAGGACTACATCCGCATCATGCGCGAGCTGCGCATCCTCGGCTGCCGCAACTTTGCCGCGCACGTTTGGGCACCGTCGAAATACTTTCCCGAATCGCTCAGGGCGGAAAAGAAGTGAGCGAAGCTTGGGTATCAGCTTTTCTGTTTAAGCCAGAAAAACGTCGAGGGTCACCGGGGTCTTCTTTTGCCTCCCTTAACGAGGGAAAGAGATGCGCCTTTTCTGCCTTTAATCTCGTTCAGGAGACATTCCCAATCAACAAGAGTAACGTACTCCTCGGGTGAGCCGGACTCGCAATCATAGCTCTTGAAAAACCTGGCAAAGCTGCCGTATTTCTTTTCGTAGCTCTTGATCCTTTTCCGAAGTTCCTTAAGCGAGAGGGCGGAATAATCCACCTCCCTGTCTCCCTCAGGACCCCTTATAGCTAGTATGCGGCTCATCGAGTGATCTCCTTTAGTCCCGGTAAAATGCCGTCAATTATTCGTTGCAGCTCTTTTTCGTCTTCCTTCGGGTTTTTAAATGGAGTGGCGAGTTTCATGTGCAGGTGGGGTGCAAGAATCTTCCTCCCCCTTTTGATTTCGTGGCTATCATATCGAACTTCGTCATACCAGCCATTCGTCTTACGGTAAAAATGGATCTTATACTCGGTAATGGTACCGGATTCTTTGTCACTAACAGTGACGTTCAAGCACTTCCACCCGTTGTTGGTTCCCTGCGGCACCGTATCAGTATTCCAGACTTCGGCATAACCTGCAAACTACCTCCTCCCGGGAAATCAACGATGCACCGTCACCCCGGCCTTATCACAGTACCTTTCCACCGGGCATTGACTGCAGATCGGCGAGATCGGCCGGCAGAGCTGCTGGCCGAAGCTGACCAGCAGGTCGTTGTATTCTATCCAGTATTGCTTGGGCAATTTTTCTCTTAATGCGAACTCGGTCTCTTTGGGAGTCTTGGTCCGAACGTATCCCCAGCGGTTGGAGATCCGATGCACGTGGGTATCGACGCAGATCCCAGGCTTGCGGTAGCCCAGGGTCACCACCAGGTTGGCGGTTTTGCGCCCGACCCCCTTTAGCTCCAGGAGTTCATCGATCTCATCCGGGACTTTTCCGGAATACTTTTCCACGAGCGTGCGGCAGATGCCGTGGATATTTCTTGCCTTGGTGCGGTAGAAGCCTACCGGATAGATCACCTTTTCGATTTTTTTTGTCGGGAGCGTCAGCATCTTTGCCGGCGTGCCGGCGAGGGCGAACAGACGGCGGGAGGCCTGAGCCGTCGTGGCATCCTGGGTGCGCAGGCTCAGAATACAGGAGATGAGAACATGGAACGGGCTCTTCGAAGACTCCGCCACCATGGTCACGATCGGCGTTTGCCATTTCGGCGTCTCCCGGCGCAGGATACGAATCGCGTGGTGGATCTCTCTATCTTTCATCCTGCTGGCTTTTTGGTTGTGGATTAGGTAAATTAAATGGTTCTATTATCACAGATTTCCGATAGGCGAAACTTTTTCTTTGCAAATGATCGCCGATAAAATTTTTCCGATCCTTCAGTCCCGCACGCCAAAAATCCTCAAGGGGGGGCAGTGGAGGCCGGCCGCGGTCCTGGTCCCGATCCAGGAACGGGCGGACGGAGACTATCTCGTTTTGACGCAGAGGGCGGCGATGCTCAGCTCTCACAGAGGCCAGGTGGCTTTCCCGGGGGGAAGGGTCGACCGCGAGGACTCCGGTCTCTTGGCGGCGGCCCTGCGTGAAAGTCGGGAAGAGATCGGGATCAGGTCTCCCGATGTGCGCGTCCTGGGACAGCTCGATCAGGTCACGGCCGCTGCAAGCTATCTGGTGACCCCGTTTGTTGGCGTTATCCCTTTTCCCTATGATTTTCGTTTGAACCCGGCGGAGACCACGGCGGTATTTTCCGTGCCCATATCGGCGCTGCTGGATCCCGGCTGTTTCAGCATGGAGCCACGCCCTTTTTCTCAATCCGGGAGAGAGCCGATATATCATTTTCATTACGAGGGCTGGGATATTTGGGGGGCTACGGCGCGGATTGTCAAACAACTGTTGGAGCTTGCCTATGATTTTGAGGTCCAGGAACGTCTGGGCTAGCGGTCTGTTAGGCTTCTTTTTTCTTCTCCTCATAGAGAAGCCCTAGCCCGGCCATGGGTATATTCCGGGGCTGCTCTGGTAAGCATGCGTCTGATTATCTTCTCCCGCTTCTATCCGGGATTCTCGTAGCCCTCCCCTTTCTCTTTCCCATCCTCTTTCCGCTGTCCTGGATCGCTTTCGTTCCTTTGCTCCTGTTAGTCGAGCGGAGCAAGACGCTGAGGCGGGCCTTTTTCATGGGCTGGCTCGCCGGCGGGGTTGCCAACCTCTTGGGCTTCTATTGGCTCGACTACACTATCAGGGTCTTCGGCGGCTTTCCCTACGGCGCGAGCGAGTTTGTCTTTTTAGGTTTTGTCGCCTATGCAGCCTTGCCCATGGCGCTCTTCGCCCTGCTCGTGCGTCTGTGCGGGCGTGGCGTGCTCGGGCTTTTCCCCGCGCTTTTCTGGGTTGTGATCGAGTTCTGGTTTCCTCTTCTCTTTCCCTGGCATCTGGCCAACAGTCAGGTATGGTTACTTTCACTCATCCAGTCGGCGGATCTCGTGGGACCCTACGGCACGAGCTTCCTCCTGGTGTGGCTGAATACTATTCTCTACGCTGCGATCTTCTGCCGTAGCGGGCGAACCGGGACGCTTCTGCGAGAGGGGACGTTATCGAGCTTGGTGTTGATCGCGCTCTTTTTCTATGGCCACCAGAGGCTGAAGAGCGTGGATGCCGATATGCGCGCGGCGCCTGGTCTTACAGTGGCCGCGGTTCAGGGGGATATCGATATCCGACGCAAATGGAGCATGGCCTATGTGGAAAGCAATCTCAAATCTTACCAGGAGCTCACGAAGAAAACTCGCGACGTAAAGCTGGTCATCTGGCCCGAAACCGCTGTGGAGGCATGGTTGCCGGAAAATCTCGCCCAGCTTCCCTCACAGATCCTTCCTTCGCTGCCGGAGGATGCCTCCCTTATCTTCGGGGCCCGGAGCTTTCGCGGCAACCCCGCAACTCCCGACCTCAAGGCCTTCAACAGTGCCTTCCTGGTGAATGCGCAGGGCCGTGTGTCGGGTTATTATCACAAGCAGGTCCTGCTTGCCTTTGGCGAGTACCTGCCCTTAGCGCCTCTTGTCTCCAGGCTTCCGGGCATCCCTCCTTTGGGCGATGGCTTTACCCCCGGAGATGGGCCGCGGACACTCGACCTCCCTGACGGGATTAGAGCAGCACCGCTTATTTGCTATGAAGACCTGATGGCCGGCTTGGCGCGCAGATTTGTCGCCGAGAAGGGGGCGAATCTGCTTGTAAACCTGACCAACGATGCCTGGTTCGGCGATACGGTCGCTCCCTGGCAGCATGCCCGGCTGGCTCAGTGGCGGGCGATAGAAACGCGCAGATACCTCATCCGCGTCACCAACACGGGCCTCACCTCCGTTATCAACCCTAAGGGGGAGATGCTCGAGACCCTGCCGCTATTTTCCTCAGGTGTGTTGACGGTGAATGTGGCGCTCCTCGAAGGCGAGACCCTCTACGTCCGCTTCGGCGATTGGTTTGCCTGGCTGGCCACCCTGGCTGCGTTGGTGATTCTAGCGTGGCGTTATCGTTTGCTTGCATCCCGCTTCCCCTGTTAAAGATGAACGCTATGGAACAGAGCGGGCTCAAGCGCAAATTAGGATTGTTCGACGCGGTGATGGTGATTTCCGGCGACATGATCGGTGTCGGCATCTTTGTTACGACCGGATTCATAGCCGCAACTGTCCCTTCCCCCGGCGGCGTGCTGCTTATCTGGCTGCTTGGCGGGCTCTTGGCCCTCGCGGGCGCATTGAGCTGCGCAGAGTTGTCGGCCAGTTTGCCGCTGGCCGGTGGGGACTACATCTACATCAGGGAAGCGTACGGAAAACTCATGGGCTTTCTTTCGGGTTGGTCCTCTTTCCTGGTGACCTTTTCCGGCTCGATTGCCGCCATCGCGGTTGGATTTTCGAGCTTCATGTCGTATTTCTTTCCCATTCTCGGGTCCGATAATGTTTTCTTCTCCGCCGCGATCATCGGTCATTCGATCAAGGTTTCGATCGGAACGGTTTTTTCCATAGTTACCGTATTGATTCTTTCGGGGATTCACTATGCGGGTGTCAGGCAAGGGGTTTTGTTGCAGAATATTCTGACAACGCTGAAGATCGGCTCCCTTTTAGGTATTATTCTTCTGGGTGTGCTTGTGGGGAAGGGAAGCACGGAACATTTCGTCCCGTTCTTTGACCTATCGAAGGTAACGGACCTGAGCGTGTTTGGAGCCGCATTTATCCCGGTGATCTTTGCTTATGCCGGGTGGAATGCGGTGATTTACCTGGCGGGCGAAGTGAAGCAGCCGGAAAGAAATCTGCCCCGCGCGCTGGTCCGGGCCAATTTACTGGTCATTCTTTTGTACCTCGCCATCAATGTCGTTTACATCTACGGGGTGCCCGTGACCGAGATGAAGGGAGCGCTCCGAGTCTCCGAAGTCGCGACGACCGCCTTGCTCGGTTACCAGACCTCTGCTTGGATTACGGCGATCATTACGGTATCGATTTTTGGCGCCTTGAACGTGGTGATCATGCTCGGCCCGCGAATCTACTATGCTATGGCGCAGGATGGCGTCTTCTTTCGCGGTCTCGCGCGCGTCCATCCCACATTCGGCACTCCGTCAAACGCCATTGTCCTGCAGGCGCTGTGGTCGTGTATCCTGGTTTTGACAGGAACCTTCGACGCTCTCTTCACCTACGTGAGCGTTATCATCTCTCTTTTCTCCGCCCTCACGGTCGGTTCTGTCATTGTTCTGCGCTTCAAGAGGCCCGACCTCAAGCGGCCCTACAAGCTCTGGGGTTACCCATTCGTGCCGCTCTTCTTTGTCCTGGTTAGCCTTTGGATCGCCTGGGGCTCGCTAGTGTCAAAACCTTGGGAATCGTTCGGCGGCGTTATCATCGTCGGCTTGGGCATCCCTGCCTACTTCTTCTGGCAAAAAAGAGGGTTGAAGGGTTAAAGGGATTAAGGGTTCAAGGCAAAAATTCAGAATGCAAATTGAAAAATGCAAAATCTAAAAGGGGAAAAGAGAAGTCATTTTGCAATCTGCACTTTGCAATTTGCATTTTGAAATATGGCCATCAGGATCACGCGGGTCTATACCCGAACGGGAGACAAGGGTGAGACGGCGTTGGTAGGCGGCAGGCGGGTTGCCAAAGACTCGCCCCGCATCGAGGCTTACGGAACTATCGATGAGCTCAACTCGATTGTCGGCCTGGCGCGCGTTTTCAACGAGGAGCGACTGAAGAACGGCAAGGCGCATCGCTTCCTGGACAGGGTCCTGCGTAAGATTCAGGACGAGCTTTTTGATCTAGGGAGCGAACTCGCCACCCCCGCGGATTTCAGCTATCAAGGGATGTATCGCGTAGGGGAGCGGGAGGTAAAGAGACTCGAGGAACTCATGGATGAATGCCAGAAGGAGCTCGGCCCGCTCAAGTCCTTTGTCCTCCCGGGAGGAGGGAGGGTTGGGGGTTACCTCCATCAGTGCCGCACGGTTTGTCGCAGGGCGGAGCGCGAGATCATCCGCCTTTCGCGGGTGGAAGAGATCGGCGAGTGGCCGCTCAAGTATGTGAACCGGTTGGGTGATCTCTTCTTTGTCCTCTCGCGCTGGGTGGGAAAGCGTATGGGAGAAAAAGAGTACCTGTGGCAAAGGGGACTAAAACAAAATGCAAAGAAGCGTTCAAGGGTTTAAGGGTTAAACGATTTAAACGGCTTAAACCGTTTGAACGGTTCAAATTGTTCAAACCGTTCAA
>MGRY01000055.1 GCA_001799045.1 Deltaproteobacteria bacterium RIFCSPLOWO2_02_56_12
CTTTTTTTCCTACTTCTAGCGGCCACTCCAGCGGTAGCGAAGGGTGGAACTCAAGCAAGCCCTGCGGCCCGACCGACTTCACAAGGCCGAGATCCTTGGTGAGGTGGTGTTCCCAGCGCCCTTCATTACTGAAGATGTAGATGTCGTTTTCGATCCTGATCAGCTCGAATACTCCGCCCGGACGAATCCACTTGTCGCCGATGGCATAGGTAGGCCGCTCGGCCCGAGGAGTCTGGGCGAAGGCAGGCGCTGAAGAGGCAAGAAGCGATAGCCCGATGAAGAAGAGCAGAGAAAACATACGAAACAAATTCTACGCCGATAACTAAGCTTGTTCAAGAGTAAAAAAAGCCCTTAGGTTGACAAATGAGCGGCTATTTTGTTTAAGATTAAGAGCAATATTTTTTCGGCTCAGCCGGTTTACAAAGCGTAGAAGGAGGATGTCAGAATGCGCGAGAGTTCGCAGTTTCCCCGATTTTCCAAAAGTGAGATGACCAGCCGCCATGCGAGCGTGCGAAAGCTCATGGATCAGAACAACGTTCATACCCTGCTCGTTTACGGCGCCGGTCGCTACGCTTCAGAGATTTATTGGCTCACGGATTGGCCCGGGGGCCGGGAAGCCTACGTGCTGTTTCAGCGGGACGAGGAACCTGTGCTCCTCATGCAGCTCTACAACCACGTGCCGATGGCGCGCGTCCTCTCGGTTATCCGCGATGTCCGCTGGGCGGGCGCCAATACGGGAAACGGAGCCGCCGCGCTTCTTCAGGAGCGCGATCTTTCCAATAAAAAGATCGGCCTTGTCGGCGCCATTCCCCACACGCAGTATCAAAAGATACGCGACCGATTCCCTCAGGCTGAATTCGTCGACCTCAACGGCAAGTTCAGGATGCTGAGAACCGTCAAGAGTCAGGAAGAGATCGATCGCCTCCGCTTCGCCTCGAAGCTTACGGACCAATCGATGCAGACGCTTGCGGAGGGCATGAAGCCGGGCATGCGGGAAGACGAGCTGCCGGCCCTCATCGAACCCGCTTATCTCAAATCAGGGGGCTACGCGGGCATCCATTTCATGACCAGCATGCCGATGCGCGAGCCCCATTTTCCCGTCCCTTCGCAGTACCAATCGAATCGGCGTCTGCAGCGCGGCGATTGTCTGATCACCGAGATCAGCGGCGCCTATTGGGGTTACAGCGGGCAGATCCACCGCACCTACTCGGTAGGCGAAGGGCCGACGCCGGAATGGAAGAAACTGCATGATGTCGCGGTGGAAGCTTTCGAGCTCCTGGCAGGATCGATCAAGGACGGGACATCCACCCGCGAAGCCGAAGAGGCCGCAGAGATCATCCATCGCCGCGGCTACAGCATCTACGACGACCTGATTCATGGAGCCAGTCAGTACCCTCCTATCATTCAGAGCCGCACGACCGCCCGCCATGAAAGCGGCGAAGTGATCTTCCGCGAAAACATGGTGATCGTCATCCAGCCGAATGTGATTACGCATGACGAGAAGATGGGGCTTCAGTTCGGCGAGACACTGCTCGTCGGCAAAAACGGCTGCGAGAGTTTGAACTCTTTCCGGCGCGAGTGGATCGTCTGTGAAGGTTAAAGGACTTTCCAATATTTGTCGCCCGGACGAGTTTCGAAAAAATTCTTGACAAGTGCCGGTAAAGCTAAGAGAATCTGCCTTGACTTTTAAAATTCAGCGACCGTAATAGGCTGGTCAATTGATTCAATAGTTATCCGAAATAGGGAATGAAGCTGCCCGCAGCAGAACGTGCAGTCATTGAGTCGGCCAAGATTCGGGATTACCTTCTTTCGACTTCGCACCCGGTCGGGCGCTTCAAGGCCCCGTTTTTCGCCAGCCTCGGATACACAAGTGCCAACTGGCACCGTCTCGAAGCAGATCTCCGTGACCTGGCGATCTCAGGAGACACGGAACCTGGCCACGATAGCCCATATGGCCAGAAGTACGAGATTCGTGGTACCCTAAAGAGCCCCTCAGGGAAGTTGGCGGAAGTAGTGACAATCTGGATCATTCTTTTCGGTGGGGACGTGCCACAGTTCGTGACGGCGTTCCCGGGGGAAACGACATGATGTATAAGGTTCTCGATACCGTAGTGCTTGACCGGGACCTCCCGCAGCAAGGTCTCCGCAGCGGAGACCTTGGGGCCGTCGTGCAGGTGTACGAACCCGATGGTCTGGAGGTCGAATTTGTGACTGCATCCGGCAAAACTCAGGCGCTCGTGACGCTGCAGTTCAGAGACGTGCGGCCTGTGCAAGACTGTGATCTCATCGCTGTCAGGTCCGTCGCGTGAACTGTGTCCCGCTCACGTCCGAGGATACATCGGATAACACCCGGCTCCAGGCGCACCGTCGGAGGCAGCCACCTTCCATAACGATCCGTCCGCGTATTTCGGCGCCGGGTTCCCCGGTTTTCGGTGCTATTCAGTCCGGCGGTCGCTGAGCCGGAACGTTGAGGCTGTAGGAAAAGTTAGATCGAAACATTTACGAAAAAAACGATCTCCGTATTTGGCTTTTAAGCGACGATCTCGGATCGAGAGACCATTTTGGTACCCCTAATTCGGACGTTTTTTTACGGGTTGGGACTTTTTCTACAGGCTCGTTAGGGCCAAAGCCGAGTGCTCGTAAAAGGAAGGTGAGAAGTCATGAAATCAGTTGCGTTGTCAGAGGTGAAAGACGACCTGTCGAGATACCTGCGTATGGCTGCAGAGGAAGAGGTAATTATTACCCGACACGGTAAGGCCGCTGGTATCTTGATCGGCTTTGCGTCTGAAGACGATTGGTTTGACTACCGGCTGGAGAACGACCCAAGGTTTACCCGTCGTATCGAGGCCGCACGTGCGAGTCTGCGCGCTGGACGCGGAATCCGGTTCGAGGACCTTGAAGAGCTTGATCACGAGGGGTCTAACCAACGCGCTGCAACGGCTGCCCGCTACGGGCGCGCCCGCTCGAAGCGTGCCGGCTCAGTTCGCCGTGGGCACCGTTAAGCGCGGGCGTTATGCGTGATCGCCCGAGTCTGATAAAAGAGATCCATGCCCATCATTTCAACGTTTCCACTTATTGGCCGTGGACCGTGTGCGGAGGCTAGCGATCTCGAGGTCCTATAGCCACCGTCGAACTTGTCGCTTGTACCGCCCATAGGCGGAGCCGAATGTCTTCTCCAACACTGCCTCCTCGGGCTGAATGAATCGCTGTTGGATCAAGCAGATAAATACGGGCACAACCACAAAGGGCGAGAGCGTTCCGAACAGGAGGCCAATGCCGATCAATGCCAACACCAGCCCGAGGTAAATCGGGTTTCGACTACAACGATAAGGTCCGCTGGTAACTAGAGCAGATGGGTCTTGAAAGGGTCTGACCGTTGTCCCTGCCCGGCTAAACGATCGCACCCCCCAGAGCACCAAGACCGCTCCCGTGATGAACAGAAAACTGCCGCAGTACGAATAGGGAGGCTCAAAGATCCGGGCGATTGGAAGAAAGAAGTGGAGCGCTCCCATCGACACGAGAGCCGCGAGAAAGTACACCGGCGGAAGCACTCGCTTTGATTTATCCATTTTTTACTACTATATATCAACATGCCCATTCGTCCAATCACCAACAGACCGATAGCGTTGACATAGTCACCAAGCCTCAGATACTGTCATAAAAAATCTCTACTGCTCCAAATGCTAACCAAACTTTCCCGGCTCTTCTACGGCTGGCGCATGATCGCCGTCGGCTCCGCTATCCGTATTTTGGGCGGCGGACTGCATCTCTACGGCTTCACCGTCTTCTTCCTGCCTATCAGCCAGGAACTGGGTTTGAGTCGGGCAGCCACCTCCCTGGTCTTCTCCCTGGCCCGAGCTGAAGGGGCCATCGAAGGCCCTCTGGCCGGTTACATGATTGACCGGTTTGGCCCCCGCCCGGTCGTATTCACCGCTGTTGTTATGTCAAGCATGGGATATATGCTGCTCTCAGGGATAGACAGCTATACGACTTTTTTGCTGGTCTATCTCGGCGTCATCTCCCTTTCTTTTTCTTCCGGTTTTATGCACTCGCCGATGGTCATGGCTAATACCTGGTTCATCCGCCGGCGCGCCTTTGCAATGACGCTGATCAGCGCTTCGATCGGGATGGGCGGAACTCTGATCACTCCCCTTCTAGCCGCGGCCGTTCATACGTGGGGATGGCGTCGAGGCGCTCTGTTGGCCGGCATCAGCCTGCTAATGATCGGCATCCCTCTCGCCTCCTTTGTCCGTCGCTCTCCCGAGCTTATGGGCCTTCTGCCAGACGGCGATCCGCCAAGCAGGCCCATGGACGGAAGCGCTTCCGATAGGCAGCAGATTCCACAAGAGGCAAATTTCACGCTGAAGGAAGCAATGGGCACTTCTGCCTACTGGATGATCATACTGGCAACAATGGCGCGAGTGGCCGGCTTTAGCACCATGATTGTACATTTCATCCCGATTATGGTGTGGAAAGGAGTAGGCCAACAACAGGCCGCCTATCTGCTGGCGACCTTCGCCTTTCTAAGTCTGCCTTCCCATCTTCTCCTGGGATGGCTGGCCGACTATGTCAACAAGCCGCGCCTGATGGGCGTGAGCATGTTAACGGGAACCTCCGCCCTATGCCTGCTGATTTATGGGGAGGCCGAGTGGACCTTGTGGCTTTTTGCTGTCTTTTTCACCTCGGTCGAGGCCATCTTCCCGGTGAGTTGGGCTACCGTAGGCGACTTCTTCGGGCGCAAAAACTTCGGCATGATTCGCGGCACCATGAGTTTCTTCTACATGTGGGGAGGCGTGGCTGGTCCAGTGGCGGCGGGCATGATCTTCGACCGCACTCAGAGCTATGGTCCCATGCTCCCGGGGCTCGTCATTCTCTTCCTGGTAGCCTCCGCCCTTTACGCGTTGCTGGTTCGGCCCGCGCCTCGATACCTTACCCCCGCTAGCGTATGACTGCCGAAACCATTGTCGAAGCCGCCTGTGTTTCGAAACGCTTTGGCAGCCGGTTGGCGGTAGACCGTCTCGACCTTCGGATACCTTCCGGGGTCTGCTTCGGGCTGCTGGGCCCCAACGGCGCGGGAAAGACAACGACACTGCGCATGATCTATGGCGTGACGCGGCCAAGCAGCGGCGAGATCCTGGTCTTCGGGATGGACATAGCGCGCAACCCCCGCGCCGTGCGCTCGCGGCTCGGGGTAACGCTCCAGCAAAATGTTTTGATCGAGGCGCTCTCCCCCGAGGAGAACCTGCGCGTCTTTGGCCGCTATCACCTGCTCAGCGAGCCCGAACTTTCACGCCGCATCGGCGAGGTCATAGACTTTCTGGAGCTGAAGTCTCACGCCAAGGTGCCGGTCCAGAAGTTATCAGGCGGCTTCCAGCGCCGCCTTGCTATCGCTCTTTCGCTCATGAATCGTCCTGAGCTCTTGATTCTCGACGAGCCGACCACAGGACTCGATCCCGCGGTACGGCTGGCCCTGTGGTCGCGCGTGCGCGACTTGAGGGCGGCAGGCACGACCACACTGCTCACCACTCATTATATGGACGAGGCCCAGCGCCTCTGCGACCGGGTCGCCATCATCTCCGGGGGAAAGGTCATGGATGAAGGCGCGCCGCCGGAGCTTATCGGAAAACACCTTGCTCCGGAAACGGTGGAATTTGACTGCGCGCCCGAAGAGGAGCCAAATCTGCTCAGCGAACCCGGCCTCTCGCTGCGTCGCCGCCTCCGCGTCGGGAAACGGGTCATGATCTATCTTGAAGATGCGACTCCTCTGATCGAACACGTCCGCCGCCACGACCGGGGCGACCGCCGGGCGCTGGTGGTCCGGCCGACGAATCTCGAAGATGTCTTTCTTGCCTTGACCGGCACGAGTCTGGAGGGCGGACAGTGAGCGTCTCGATCCCCCACGCCCTCTCCGTGTGGCGGCGCAACGCCTCCATGTACCGCCGCACCTGGAAGTGGAACATCCTGCCGAATTTTTTCGAGCCGGTGCTTTACCTGCTCTCAATCGGCGTCGGCGTAGGCGCCTACATCACGGAGATGAGCGGCACCTCTTACAGCGCCTTTCTGGCGCCGGCCCTGGTGTGCGTTGCTGCGATGAACGGGGCAAGCTTCGAAGTGACCTATAACATCTTCGTTCGGCTTACATTCGAGAAGGCCTACGACGCCATGCTGACTACGTCGATCGAGCCGGACGACATCCTGGCCGGAGAGGTGCTGTGGGCGGTAACACGCTCCTGCATTTACGGCGCCTGCTTCTTTATCGTGCTCTGCCTATTCGGTCTTACTCCCCTGCCTTTCGCGCTTTTGGCCCTGCCCCTCATCCCCTTTGCCGGATTGCTCTTTGCCGCCATCGGGATCGTCTTTTCGCTTAGAATCAAGGGCATCGATCTCTTCAGCTTCTACTACACGCTTTTTCTGACGCCGCTCTTTCTCTTCTCGGATGTCTTTTTCCCTCTCAAAGAGCGTTTGTCGGGGCCTTGGCTATGGGTTGCGGAGGCGCTGCCGCTGCTCCACCCCGTGCGTTTGGCGCGGGCGGCGTTTCGCGGCGAGCCTTCCCTTCTCCTCTTATGGGACTTCGGCTACCTTCTGGTGGTATCAACGCTGCTTTTATTCTGGGCCCGGCGCGCTGTCCGGCAGCGGCTGACGAATTAAAATGAACTACCCCGCAGCAAGCTGCGGGGTATCGAAAGAACTTTATGATAATTTTCCCCAAAGTTGTCACCCCCGAATGTTTTTATCGGGGGTCCAGTCCGAGTTTCGCCTGGATTCCCGCTAAAAGCATGCGGGAATGACGGACCTTGAGAAGACTTGGAATCGCCATTACGCAGCAAGCTGCGGGGAATTAAACCCGTAGTGATTAAAAAGAATGAGATTCTTCGCTCGCGCTCAGAATGACACTCTTTTAGTCATGCTGAACGCAGTGAAGCATCTCACGCTGGATCGACGATAATGTAACATGACTTAATACGTTTGTATTAGCGGGCCCGTTTGATGGGCTCCATCCTTAGCGGAATGCCTTCCCTTGCAAGGTCCGCTTCGTACATCGCCCGAATCTCCGGCGGCTCGTCC
>MGRY01000056.1:0-6879 GCA_001799045.1 Deltaproteobacteria bacterium RIFCSPLOWO2_02_56_12
TATTGTAAAGCCGTTATTGAGACACCACACTAGTTACTCTTAGTTCCCTTCGGCGGAAGCGCGCATGACCAGCACCGGGTTGCCCGAGTGGCGCACTACGCGGTCGGTGACGCTTCCCAGGACCCACCGGCCAACTCCCGACCTTCCATGGGTGCACATCGCGACCAAGTTTTCCGGCGTTTTCCGGGCAAGGCCGATGATCTCCTCAGCGCCGAATCCTTGCAGCAACACAGAGGATACTCGCTCCAGCCCTTCCCCTTTCAACTGCTTTATCTTCATATCGAGATATTCCCTTGCCTCACCTCTGATTTGCCCCTCAAGTTCCCCAAGGTCAGGCGCGTACCCTTCGACGCCGTAGTAAGCCGATCCTAGCAGGGAATATACCCGGAGCAGGACTATCTCGAGATCCATCTTCTTGGCCAGGAAAGATACACTCGGTAACACCCTCTCTGCCACCGTAGAGCCGTCCAGCGGGACTATGACCGCTTTCAGCGGCGCCGCCCCGGTATTCTTAGCCTCCCCGGTCGTCCGCACAAGAAGGAGATGGTTAGCGGCCGCACGGAGAACCTTATCGGCGACGCTTCCCAGAAGCCAGCGCTGGACCCCGGAACGCCCATGCGTGGCCATAGCGATCAGGGCGCCAGGCTCGGCCGCCGCCCTGTCTATAATTGCCTCTGCCGGTTTTCCTATCACCACAGAGCACGTGACGGCGAACGCGTCTGAGGAGCGTCGTTCCAGTTGCTTGCGTGCAACCTGTTCGAGATAACGGATGCCGTGCTGCTGCATGTCAGCCTCAACAACGTCAACATAGCGACCGTGCTCGGGATCAGAAAACGTCGTGATAATTTCAGGGTCGATCACATGCAGCAACTCTACCGGGACTTTGAGGGCCTCGGCAAAGGAGCGGGCGTGGGGCACTATTCCCTCCGATAGCTGCGACCCATCCAGCGGCACCATGATTTTTCGGTACATCGCCTGATCCTCCTATCTGTTCTGCGCCCCGCACCATCCCACATACGCTCCTGCTTCATTTTTGTCTCAGATCTCCGGATTCTCATGCAGCAGCTTTAGCCAGATTTGTTCTTTTTGCCGGCGGGACTGAAAGCACCGGACAAGGAGCCCGGCCCACGACTTTCTCGGTTACACTCCCGCGCCTCCCACCTCTCTGTTTGCAAACCACTGACTATCAGAAAAGCAAAAAGTGTGCCTCTTTCAGACGCTTAAATCAGAGCAAATATTTCTTCAGACTGGCGATAAATCTTTGCAATTTTGCGATTCCAGACTTTTTTTGGTCATTTATGAAAATGGATGGGTCGGAAAACCACGCCGAACCGGACGATCTTTCCTTCGCAAGCATCTCAAGCCGGGCCAGTGCCGCTCTATGCTTATCAGGGGAGTGGACCCCGGACGCACGATTGCCGATCTGGCCAGGAGATCCCGGGCGTCCATGATCATCATGGGAAGCCACGGTAGGACGGGCCTTCAGCGGCTCATGCTCGGAAGCATAGCAGAAAGGACTCTGCGCTATGCGAAATGTCCGGTCCTGATCGTCAAAAAATAACCGGCGGCTCCTAGTCCTCGCCAGGCTGGGGATTACAGATCTCAGATTTTATTTGAAATTCTGTCATTTGCGATTTGCCATCCCGAAGGGCCGGCAGATTCGTCTGCAATCCGAATGGACAAATCCCACCGAAGGTGCTATAAAAATTTTCTTCGGACGACATCCACTCAACATGCCTCAGCTAAGAAAAGACCCCGTGGTGGGCCGATGGGTTATCATCTCTACCGAGAGGGGGAAAAGGCCCGGCCACTATGAACACCCTAAGAACCCACCACGAAATGGTCCCTGCCCGTTCTGTGAGGGAAACGAAGAAACAACCCCGCCCGAGATCATGGCCTATCGGCCGGCGGAAACCAATCGAGGCGGCCCGGGGTGGACGCTCAGAGTCGTGCCTAACAAATTTCCCGCCCTGATGATCGAAGGGGATCTGGATCGGCGCGGCGTCGGGGTCTTTGACCTGATGAACGGTGTGGGCGCACATGAGGTAATCATCGAGACTCCCAACCACGAAACGAATATGGGGGCCTTAAGCGAGAAGCAGTTTGAAGAGGTCATCTGGGCCTACCGGGACCGGATCTTGGATCTTAGAGAGGACAAACGCTTTCGCTATGTCTTGATTTTCAAAAATCAGGGCGCTGCGGCCGGCGCCACCTTGGAGCATACCCATTCCCAACTTATCGCCCTGCCCATTGTTCCGCGCAATGTTATTGACGAGCTTGCGGGAGCCCAGGAATACTACAGATACAAGGAACGCTGCATTTACTGTGACATTGTGCGACAGGAGTTGGAGGAGAGAGCCAGGGTCGTCAGCGAGAATGAGAACTTCGTGGTGATCTGCCCCTTTGCGCCACGATTTCCATTTGAGACGTGGATTCTGCCGAAAGAGCATTCCTCCTATTTCGAGCATGCCTCAAAGCAGGAATATATCGATCTCTCGCGCGCCCTTAGGGAGACCCTCATCCGGCTCAATAGAGCGCTGAATGATCCGCCTTTCAACTATATTATCCATTCCATGCCCTTCGAGGAAGCGGACAACGGCCACTATCACTGGCACGTCGAGGTTATGCCCAAGCTGACCCAGGTGGCCGGTTTCGAGTGGGGCACAGGTTTTTATATCAACCCGGTCACTCCCGAGGAGTCCACGATCTGCCTGCGGGAGATCGCGCTGTAAAACGATTCCGTTCATCGCCCACGGCTGCGGGAATTTTTAATTAAAGATGAAAGTCCTATTGGTTTCCCCGGAAATCGCCCCTTTGGCCAAGACGGGGGGGCTGGCAGATGCTGTCGGCGCCCTTGCTCGCGCCTTGGTTGATCTCGGCTGCGAAGTGACCCTGGTTATGCCCGCCTATCGTACCATTCTGGAAAACAACTCCCAGTTGGAAGAAACCGGGATGGAGGTCGAAGTTCCGGTTGCGGGGCGGAGCATGCGGGGGGTTATCCTAAGAACCTGGATCGGGAAGAAACTCCCGGCTTTTTTAATCCGGGCCGATTCCTACTTTTTGCGCGAGGGGCTCTACGGTAACGCTAAAGGCGACTACGCCGATAATGCGGAGAGATTCACGTTTTTCGGTAAGGCTACCCTGGAGCTGGCGCGTAGAACGGCCCCTTGGGATGTGATCCATTGTAATGACTGGCAAACGGCCCTTATCCCTGTCCTCAAAAAAGTTCATAGCCAGTCATACGGCGAAATTCAGAAAACCAAAGTTCTGTTCACCATCCACAATCTCGCCCATCATGGGGACTTCCCTTTCTCTTCTTGGAACCTCCTGGATCTGGACATGCAATACTTTACCCCCCGCTATCTGGAGTTTTACGGGAATATCAATCTGCTCAAAGGCGGGATGCTCTTTGCCGATGCCCTTACCACGGTGAGCAAGAAATACGCCGGCGAGATCAGAACTCCCGAGTGGGGATGCGGCCTCGACGGAGTCATCCGCGATAGAGAGAAGGACCTCTACGGAATTTTAAATGGCGTCGATTACCAGGAATGGAATCCTGAGACGGACCCCCATATCAAGAAAAATTATAAAGCCAAGAACCTGATCGGCAAAAAGATCTGCAAGAAGGATCTGCAGGAGATTTACGGCTTACCCGTTAAGGCTTCCGTCCCTTTGGTCGGAATGGTCTCCCGTCTGGCGGATCAAAAGGGGCTGGATATCCTTATTGAGGCGATGGAAGATCTCATGCACCTCGACCTGCAGCTTGTTATCCTCGGAGCCGGGGATCAGAGATACCAGGCGCTCTTAGACGGGCTGCCCGGCAAATATCCTGAAAAGATAGGGGTCAAGATTGGTTTTGACAACGCCCTCGCCCATAAGATCGAGGCTGGGGCCGATATTTTCCTTATGCCTTCTAAATTTGAACCTTGCGGTCTAAACCAGATGTACAGTCTCAAATATGGAACGATTCCCGTCGTTCGCGCTACGGGAGGACTGGACGACACCATTGAAGATTACAACCCATCATCGGGAAGCGGCAACGGGTTCAAATTCAGCGGCTATTCCGGTGCGACCCTCCTTGAAGCGGTAAAGAGATCCATAGCCGTCACCTACAACAGGAAGGCGTGGCGTCAACTGATGGCTAAAGCCATGGCGTGCGATTTTTCCTGGGGAAAGTCCGCTAAGGAATATCTCGCTCTTTACCGCAAGCTCGCCGAGACGCCCATCCTAAAGCGCTAAAGAGATTTCGTGGGATCAGGGCACGACATGTCCGGGTTCTTGCCGGGGGATAACGACGATCCCGCTATCCGTCACCGAATAGCTCTCCCGGTCCTTATCGGAGTCGTAGCCGATCTCGGTTCCCGGGGGGATATGGACGTTTTTATCGATTATGACCCGCCTGAGCCGGCAATCTCTTCCAATCTCCACCCGGCTCATGATGATGGCATCTTCGATAATCGAGTAACTGTGAATGCGGACGTTGCGGCCGATAACTGAGTTCCGAATGAGGCTCCCGGTAATGATAGCCCCCTCTGCGACGATGGAGTTTAGCGCCATCCCCCGTCGCCCGTCTTCATCGAAAGCGAACTTGGCAGGCGGGTCGCCGTAGCTGACGGTCCGGATCGGCCAGCTCTGGTTGTAGAGATTAAGCGATGGGTCCACGGCCCTGAGTTCCATATTCGCTTCGTAGTAGGCTTCAATGGTCCCGATATCGCGCCAGTAGCTGGGCTCCTCCCCTTTGAGCGGAGTCGGAATACGGTTTTTCCTGAAATCGTAAGCATGGATCCTTCTACCTTCCTTTACCAGGCGGGGGAGGATGTCCCTGCCGAAATCATGGGTGCTTTGGGTTTTTGCGGCGTCGTCCTCCAGCGTTTCCAGGAAGAGTTTCGTTTCGAAAATATAATTCCCCATGGAGACAAGGGCCCAGTCCGGCTCCGCCGGAATGGACTTTGGCCTTTCAGGCTTCTCCTTGAAGCCGAGGATGCGCCATTGGTCGTCCACCTCCATGACACCGAACTGTGTGGCCTCATGGAGCCTCACAGGCAGCGCCGCGACGGTTACCTCGGCTTCCTTCTGCCAGTGGTATTCCACCATCTGGCGGATGTTCATTTTGTAGACGTGATCGGCGCCGAAGATGGCGACGGACTTGGGATCGGCGCGCCGAATCAGATGGAGGTTTTGATAGACGGCGTCGGCGGTTCCCCGGTACCAGTCGATCCCTGAGCGCATCTGGGCCGGCACCGGGATGACGAAGTCATCACGAAGGAGGCCGCTGATTTGCCATCCTTCTTGGAGATGCTCCATCAGGGATTGGGCTTTGAATTGTGTCAGGACATATATGGAGTAGATCCCGGAATTAACGAAGTTGGACAAGACGAAGTCGATGATCCGATACTTGCCGCCAAAGGGAACTGCGGGCTTCGCCCGATCCCTGGTTAACGGATAGAGCCGTTCGCCACGGCCTCCGGCCAGGACCATTCCGAGGACTTCCACAATCTTTCCTCCCGACTCGTGTCGTGGACTATACCGCCGGAATGGAGGGGAGTCAATTTAGCGCTGGCACTAGGCTGAGGACCTGCCAGAGAGCTCGGTGATCTTGGCAAGCTCTGCGATTATCGGAGGCGCGATCTGTTCGGGGGTGAAGCGCCATTCCCAATTCCCCTCTGCTGTTGCCGGGCGATTCATTCTGGCCTCCGCGCCAAGGGCCAGGAGATCCTGCATGGGAATGATCGCTGTATCAGCCACCGACATAAGCGCCAGCCGTATCAGTTCCCAGGAAACCTGCTCTTCTGTCACCTCTCGGCCGATGTAGGCGAAAAGCCGCTCGTGATCGCCAGGGTGGGCCTCGCCTTGAAACCAGCCCTTCACAGTATTGTTATCGTGTGTTGCAGTATATACGACGGAATTCTCGTTGAAGTTGTGCGGGGCGTAAGGGTGGCTCGGCAAATCTTTCCCGAAGGCGAACAACAGGACCTTCATACTTGGAAAGCCAAACCGCTCCATTACCTCACGCACATCCGGTGTGATCACGCCCAGATCTTCAGCCAGAATAGAAAGGGGAGAAAGCTGTTCTACTATGGTGGCGAAGAAGTCTTCAGAGGCCGCCTCCGCCCATTGCCCATGGATCGCGGTGGTCTCTCCGGCCGGGACCTCCCAACAGGCGACAAGTCCTCTAAAGTGGTCCAACCGGACTTTATCGAAAAACCTCATGTTGTGTTGGATGCGCTTGATCCACCAGGCGTATTGCGTGGTTTTAAGCGCGTCCCACCGGTAAACCGGATTTCCCCAGAGCTGGCCGGTTGCGCTGAAATAGTCCGGCGGGACTCCGGCGACAACGGTTGGACGCTTCTCGTCGTCGAGTTTGAAAATTTCCGCGTTGGCCCAGACATCGGCGCTGTTGTAGTCCACGTAGATAGGCAGGTCGCCGATCATAAGGATGTTTTTCCTGTTGCAGTGCTGCTTGAGCGCAGTCCACTGTTTGAAAAAGAGGTATTGGAAAAACTGCTCTTTTCTAATCTCTTCCTGACAACGGGTTTTCCATTGGCGCACCGCCTCCTCTTGCCGATCTCTCAACTCCTTGGGCCAGTCGCTCCAGCTCTCTTTGCGGAAGGCGCTTCTTAAGGCCACAAACAGGCTGTAGTCCTCAAGCCAGCCGGCGTTGTCATGGCAAAAGCTGGCAAATTCGCGGTCGTTGGAGAGCCGACTCTGATAACGCTGGTAGGCCCTGTCGAGGAGCCGCAATTTATGCTTGGTGACAACCTTATAGTCAACGCGGTCATTGGGAAAAGAGGGAAGTTCCTCAAGGTCATTTTGCTCAAGCAGTGCTTCTTCCAAGAGCAGATCAGGACTGATGAGCAGGGGATTTCCAGCAAAAGCGGA
>MGRY01000056.1:6927-7030 GCA_001799045.1 Deltaproteobacteria bacterium RIFCSPLOWO2_02_56_12
CGGCAGAATCTGCCAATAACGCTGTCGGCTTTCGGCGAGCGAGTCGGCAAAGCGGTAGGCCCATGGGCCGAGATCACCGATGCCATAGCGTGACGGCAGGGAG
>MGRY01000057.1:0-2554 GCA_001799045.1 Deltaproteobacteria bacterium RIFCSPLOWO2_02_56_12
TAAGCAATTTCAACAATTTCTGCACCAAGAGGGACTGTGCCAAGGTAAAGGAAAAAAGATCAAGGTCCAGGAGGTGGACCATAACGTCGTGCGCGCCTATCTTGGGGCCTTGGCCAAGGTTTGCCGCAAGAGCTCAATCGGGAGAAAGCTTGCTTCCCTGAAGGGATTCTTCCGCTATCTCCTCAAAGAACGGCACATCGGCCGGGATCCCCTATCGTTGTTTGCCACTCCTAAACAAGAGAAGCCGTTACCGGTTTTTCTCTCGATCGATGACATCTTTCGCCTGTTGGGCAATGTCCAGGGGGTCGATGTTCTGGAGATCCGGGATCGCGCCATCTTGGAGGTTCTTTACTCTACGGGGGTGCGGGTAAGCGAGTTGGTTGGTCTAAACTGGGGTGATATCGACTTCCGCTTGGGCATTCTCAGGGTTCTGGGAAAGGGGTCCAAGGAAAGAATCGTTCCTGTTGGCGAGGTGGCGCTTCAGGCGCTTCGGGATTACGGCGTCGAGCACGGTAAGAGATGGGGTCGAGCGGCAAAGGGAGAAGCGGCGGTTTTTCTGAACCGTCTGGGCGGAAGGATGACGACCCGAAGCGTTGCTCGGGCGGTGGAGAAGCACCTGCGGGGGACCGGGATCCCGGTGCGAGTGGGGCCGCACGGGCTGCGTCACACCTTTGCCACGCATCTGCTGAATAGCGGCGCCGACCTGAGGGTGATTCAGGAACTATTGGGGCATGCCAGTCTCTCCACGACCCAGCGGTATACTCACGTGAACCTGGAGCAGCTCACAGCGGTCTATGATCGGGCCCATCCAAGGGCATGAATAGATAATGCAAAATGCAGATTGCAAAATGCAAATTTAAAAATTTGCAATTTGCCTTTTGCATTTGAGGGTGAAGATGTTTCAAGGTACAACCATATTGGCGGTCCGTCATAAAGGAAAGGTCGTGATGGTGGGCGACGGGCAGGTAAGTCTCGGGCAAACGGTGCTCAAGCACACCGCCCGTAAGGTGCGCAGGCTCTATCATGACCGGGTTATCGCGGGTTTTGCCGGGGCGACCGCGGATGCCTTTACCCTCTTTGAAAAGTTCGAGGCCAAGCTGGAACAGTTCAACGGCAACCTCAAACGCTCGGCGGTGGAGCTGGCCAAGGATTGGCGCACGGACCGTGTCCTGAGAAGATTGGATGCCTTGTTGATCGTCGCGGATGCCGAGGATTCCCTGGTGATCTCAGGGAGCGGGGATGTGGTAGAGCCGGATGACGGCGCCATCGCGATCGGCTCCGGGGGAAATTTTGCCTTGGCGGCAGCCCGGGTTTTGATCAAGCATACCCAGATGGATGCGCGCGCGATCGCGGAAGAGGCGATGCATACAGCAGCGGCGATCTGTGTTTACACGAATGACCAGTTAACCTTCGAAGAGTTGCCTTAGCTTTATGAAAGATCCCCGAAGAGAAGAGTTGATAGAAACGGCGTCCGCCTCCTCCCCCGCCCCGGTGATGACGCCGCGCGAGATCGTGTCGGAACTGGACCGCTATATCGTGGGGCAAAACGATGCGAAGCGCGCGGTTGCGATCGCGCTGCGCAATCGCTGGCGGCGGCAGCTGGTGCCGGAAGATCTGCGCGAGGAGATCGCGCCGAAAAACATCATCATGATCGGACCGACCGGGGTGGGTAAGACCGAGATCTCCCGCAGGTTGGCCAAGCTGGCGCAGGCCCCCTTCATCAAGGTGGAGGCCTCCAAGTTTACCGAGGTGGGCTATGTGGGGCGGGACGTGGAATCTATTATCCGAGACCTGACAGACCTCGCAGTCAATATGGTCAAAGAGGAAGAAAAACAAAAGGTGGAGATCCGGGCAAGAGAGCTGGCCGAAGAGAGAATACTGGATCTCCTGTTGCCCCCTCTTCAGGCGAAAAAACCCGAGGACGATGCCGGGGAGGCGGGGCGGGTTCAGGGGACAAGGGAGAAGCTCAAGAAGATGTTGCGCGAGGGGAAGCTCAACGAGCGCTTCATCGATATTGAGATGACGCATGCGATGATGCCCATGATCGAGGTCCTGACCCCGCAGGGGATGGAGGGGATGGAGTTCAACCTCAAAGAGATGTTTTCGAACCTCCTCCCTAAGCGGACGAAGAAAAAGACCGTGAAGATCCCGGAGGCCATGGAAATCCTGACCCAGGAAGAAGCCGGCAAGCTGATCGATATGGATAAGGTGATTGGTGAGGCGACCCGCAGGGTGGAACAGTCGGGTATTGTCTTTATCGATGAGATCGACAAGATCGCGGGCCGAGAGTCAACCCATGGTCCCGATGTCTCCCGCGAGGGGGTGCAGCGGGACTTGCTGCCGATTGTAGAAGGCTCGACGGTAAACACCAAGTACGGGATGGTGAGGACCGATCATGTTCTCTTCATCGCGTCGGGGGCCTTCCATAGCACCAAGCCTTCGGACCTGATCCCTGAATTCCAGGGCCGTTTTCCGATCCGCGTGGAGCTCAGCTCCTTGGGAAAGGAGGACTTTTTCCGCATCCTGACGGAGCCAAAAAATGCGCTGATCAAGC
>MGRY01000057.1:2594-13096 GCA_001799045.1 Deltaproteobacteria bacterium RIFCSPLOWO2_02_56_12
TTTCCGCGATGACGCTGTTGTAGAGATATCCCGGATCGCGGCTGAGGTAAACGAGAGGATGGAGAACATCGGGGCGCGACGGCTCCATACCGTCATGGAGAGATTGTTGGATGAGATCTCTTTTAATGCGCCGGAGATGCAGGGCAAAGAGATCGTCATCGACGCCCAGTACGTCCGGGACCGCCTAACCCCGATTTTGAAGGATGAGGATCTGTCGAGGTATATTTTGTAAGCAGGTCGAGCGATGGAAAAATTTATCGGCAAGGCCGAAGTATTGATGGAGGCGCTTCCTTATATTCAGCGCTTCTATGGGAAGACCTTCGTGATCAAATATGGCGGAAGCGCCATGGCGGATGAGGAACTCAAGGCCAGCTTCGCCCAGGACATGGTCCTGCTAAAATATGTCGGGATCAATCCCGTGGTGGTTCATGGTGGCGGTCCGCAGATCAATGAAGTGCTGCAAAAGATGGGGACTCCCACCCAATTCGTACGAGGCATGAGAGTTACGGACCAGGAGACCATGGACATTGTCGAGATGGTCCTGGCAGGTAAAATCAACAAGGAGATCGTCAGTCTCATCAACCGCCATGGCGGGATGGCAGTCGGCTTGAGCGGCAAGGATGGCGGTCTCATCCAGGCGCGCAAGATGAGCGTGACGGTGGCGGCCAATGGAGAGCCCCCTGAGATCATCGACATCGGCTTGGTAGGAGAAATCGTTGGGATTAACCCGATGGTCATCAACACCCTGGATGAAAACAAATTCATTCCGGTCATCGCCCCTGTCGGCGCCGGAGAACAGGGGGAGACCTATAATATCAACGCGGATCTTGTGGCAGGCCAGTTGGCCGAGGCCTTAGGCGCGGAAAAGCTTATTCTCCTCACCGACGTGGATGGGGTCAAGGACAAAAAGGGAGGGCTTTTGAGCACGCTTAAGATCAATCAGGCCCGCAAGCTCATTCAAGAAGGAGTGGTGGCAGAAGGGATGATCCCGAAGGTGGAGTGTTGCATCGAGGCGCTCAAGGGGGGCGTGGGGAAAACCCACATTATTGATGGCCGGGTCAAGCATGCCGTCCTGTTGGAGATATTCACCAAGGAAGGGGTAGGGACCGAGGTAGTGCGGAAGTAAAGCATGAACAACCAACGAATTCTCAAGCTCACCGAAAAGTATGTAGCCCGTACCTATGCGCGTTTTCCTGTCGCCCTGGTACGTGGAAAAGGGACGCGGGTGTGGGATGCCAACGGCAAGGAATACCTCGATTTTGTCGCAGGCATAGCGGTCGTTAGTCTGGGACACAGTCACCCGGCGGTAGTTCGAGCCATCGAGCGGCAGGCCCGCAAACTCATCCACGTCTCCAATCTCTACCACATTGCTCCGCAGTCAGAGCTGGCTCGAGAACTCTGTCGCCATTCGTTCGCGAACCGGGTATTTTTCTGCAACAGCGGAGCCGAGGCCAATGAGGCAGCGATTAAGCTTGCCCGGCGCTACGGCGGGGAGCGATTGGGAGGAAAATATGAGGTGCTCTCGGTCCATAACTCTTTTCATGGTCGGACGCTGGCGACCCTGACCGCCACCGGGCAAGAGAAGGTCCGCGCTGGATACGATCCCTTGCCGCCGGGTTTCCGTCAGGTACCCTTTAACGATCTCCGGTCCATGGAGGAGGCCATCGACGAGAGGACGACGGCTGCCATTCTCGTCGAGCCGATTCAAGGGGAAGGGGGAGTGGTAATTCCCGATAAGGACTATCTTCAGGGGTTAAGAGAACTGTGCGACAGAAAAAACATTCTCCTTATCTTTGACGAGGTCCAGGTGGGAATGGGGCGGACAGGTAAACTATTTGCCTACGAACATTACGGTGTCGAGCCGGACATTATGACCCTGGCCAAGGCCCTAGGGGGAGGATTGCCCTTGGGGGCCATGTTGGCAAGGGAAGAGGTAGCCCGGAGTTTCGGCCCTGGGACCCATGCCTCGACTTTCGGCGGCAATCCTTTGGCCTGCAGTGTTGGTCTGGCTGTACTGAAAACCCTTCTTCAAGGCGGCGTGTTGAAAAACTGCGTAAAGATGGGAAAGTTCCTGTTTCATGGCCTCCAGGAGCTTCAAAGGCGTTTTCCCTCTATCCGGGAGGTGCGGGGAAAAGGGCTTATCATTGGCATGGAGCTCGAACGGGAAGGAAGCAAGATTGTGGACGATTGTTTGCGCGAGGGACTGCTCATCAACTGTACGGCGCATAAGGTCCTGCGTTTTATTCCTCCGTTGACCATTGGGAAGAAAGATATTGAGATGGGTTTGGCTATTTTGGAAAAGGTCCTCGCACGTCAGTAGGCTCTTTGCCTTTTCTTGGCCTCATGAAAAAAAGAGACCTTCTGAATCTAAGCGATCTCAGCCGGAAAGAGATTGATGAGATCTTCGCCCTTGCTCGAAAGCTGAAACGCGAGCAGAAGCGGGGAATCGCCCATCGACTGCTGGCCGGGAAGACACTCGCTCTGGTATTTGAGAAGCCGAGCTTGAGGACACTGGTTAGTTTTGAGACCGGCATGGTCCAGCTCGGGGGCCACGCAGTGTTTCTCGGTCCCGGGGAAATCCAGTTGGGAGTTCGGGAGAGCCCGGCGGATTGCGCGCGCAGTCTCAGCCGCTGGGTGGATCTCATCGTCGTACGGACCTTTGCTCAGAAGACCTTGGAGGAGATGGCTCTTTACGCGACAGTCCCTGTGATCAACGCGCTCACGGATCTCTTTCATCCGTGTCAAGTGCTGGCCGACTGTTTCACCCTGTTGGAGCATAAAGGAAAGCTGGAAGGGTTGAAGGTCGCTTTCATCGGCGATGGCAACAATATGGTTCACACGTGGATGCAGGCTGCGGAAAAATTTCCCTTTTCTTTTTCTGTTGCCTGTCCGCAGGGATACGAGCCGAGCGCGGAGATCACGAAGGCTGCGAAGGAAAATGGCGGTCGGATTTTTGTCGCTAACGACGTTTCGGAGGTGGTGCGGGGGGCGGATGTGATCTACACCGATGTGTGGGCGAGCATGGGACAGGAAGGAGAGCTGGAGGTAAGGCGCAGGGCCTTCCAGGGCTATCAGGTTAACCAGAGTTTAGTGGCGATGGCTAAAAGGGATGTGTTGGTGATGCATTGTCTCCCGGCACACCGCGGAGAAGAGATCACGGAGGAAGTTTTGGAAGGTCCGCGCTCGATTGTTTTCGATCAGGCGGAGAATCGTCTCCACGTGCAAAAGGCGATTATGGCGTGGGTATTAAAAGGGACAAAGGGTTTAAGGGTTAAAGGGTTGAAGGGACGGAGATGAACGTTAAGAAGGTCGTACTGGCATATTCCGGGGGGCTGGATACCTCGGTGATCCTGCGCTGGTTGATTGAGCAATATGGCTGCGAGGTGATCGCATATTGCGCGGATCTCGGCCAGGGAGAGGACCTGAAGGCGATCCGGCGGAAGGCGTTAAAGACCGGGGCCAGCAAGGTTTTCGTCGATGATCTCAGGGAAGAGTTCGTCAAGCATTATGTCTTTCCGATGTTGCGGGCCAATGCCGTCTACGAAGGCTCCTATCTCTTGGGGACTTCGATCGCCCGTCCCCTGATCGCCAAAAGACAAATTGAGATTGCCGTTAAAGAGAAGGCGGATGCCGTTGCGCACGGGGCCACGGGCAAGGGAAACGACCAGGTGCGCTTCGAGCTTACCTACTACGCGCTCAAGCCCGACGTTAAGGTGATCGCGCCGTGGAGGCTTTGGGATCTCAACTCGCGCCAGGCCTTAGTTGACTATGCCAAGCGTCATGGCATTTCAGTCCCGGTAAGTAAAAAGAGACCCTATAGCGTCGACCGTAACCTTTTCCATATCAGCTACGAGGGGGGAATCCTGGAGGACCCTTGGCGCGAGCCGCCGGCCGATATGTTTCTCTGGACTAGATCGGTAGAAAAGGCGCCGAACCGGCCCGAGTATATCGAGATCGACTTCACCCGCGGGGATCCAGTGGCGATGAACGGCAGACGTTATTCTCCTGCGACTCTCCTTTCGCGTTTGAATGGCTTGGGGGCGAAGCACGGAATCGGACGGGTGGATCTGGTGGAAAACCGGTACGTGGGGATGAAGTCTCGCGGGGTCTACGAAACTCCTGGGGGCGCTCTCCTCCATTGCGCCCGTCGTGCCCTGGAGTCGATTACGATGGATCGGGAGGTGATGCGGCTCAGAGACTCTCTCATTCCCAAGTATGCCGAACTCGTCTATTATGGCTACTGGTTCGCCCCGGAGAGGGAGATATTGCAAGAGGCCATCAACGCCTCGCAGCAGAACGTCAGTGGTCGGGTGCGTCTTAAGCTCTATAAAGGGAATGCCATAGTGGCCGGGAGAAAATCGCCCTCTTCCCTTTACGACCCGAAAATGGCGACCTTTGAAGAAGGAGAAGGGTATCAGCAGGCCGACGCGGAAGGTTTTATAAAACTCAATGCCTTGAGACTCAAGCTCCGTAGGCTGAACCAACTGAAAAAATAGCAAATGCAAATTGCAAATTGCAAATTTCAAGATGAAAAATCAAATCGGAGTTAAAATTTTGACTTTTAAATTTTGCATTTTTCATTTTGCAATGGTGGAGGGCTGGGGTGGTCAAGAGTAAGAAGCTATGGGGCGGACGCTTTGCCGGCCGGACAGTGGGCTCGGTCGAGACCTTTACCGCCTCCATCGACGTGGACTCGCGGCTTTACCGCCATGACATCGAAGGCAGCATCGCCCATGCCAGGATGCTCGCGCGCCGGCGGATCATCTCATCGAGGGAAGCGCAGAAAATCGTTCGAGGTCTCAGGGCGATTCAAAGAGAGATCGAGAGGGGAAAATTTCCTTTTTCCCCGGCCGATGAGGATATCCACATGAATATCGAGCGCCGGCTCACCCAAAAGATCGGCGCCGTGGGCGGAAAGCTGCATACCGCCAGAAGCCGCAACGATCAGGTTGCCCTGGATATGCGCCTTTATCTCAGAGAGGAGCTTAAAAGGATTCTGGCGACCTTGGAGGGGCTGAGGCGGGAGCTGGCGCGGGGAGCCAAGCGCTACCTCGATGTTATCATGCCCGGCTACACCCATCTTCAGAAGGCGCAGCCGGTCCTCTTCTCGCATCACCTCCTGGCCTATGTCGACATGCTGGATCGCGACCGGGAGCGCATGAGCGGCTGCCTGGAGCGCGTCAACGTGCTGCCCCTGGGTTCCGGGGCCCTGGCGGGAACGACCTTCCCCATCGACCGGGCCTATGTGGCAAGGTTGCTCGACTTTCCGCGAATCTCCAAGAACAGCATCGATGCGGTGAGCGATCGGGACTTCGTGCTGGAATTTCTCTCAGCGTCGTCTATTCTCTTTGTGCACCTCAGTCGTTTTGCGGAGGAGATGATCTTGTGGTCCAGTGAAGAATTCAGTTTCATCGAGCTGCCAGACCGATTCTGTACGGGAAGTTCCATGATGCCGCAGAAGAAAAATCCGGATGTCCCCGAGTTGATCCGCGCTAAGAGCGGTCGGGTCTTCGGTCACCTCCAGGCCCTGCTGACGGTGATGAAAGGGTTGCCCTTGGCCTATAACCGTGATCTCCAAGAGGATAAGGTCCCTTTGTTCGACACCGTGGACACGGTGAAGGCGAGCCTGGGGATGATGCGGGAGATGGTGGAGCAGATCAAGGTAAGAAAAGATAGGATGCTTGCAGCCGCTCAAGGCGGCTTTATGAATGCTACGGACCTGGCCGACTACCTCGTGGGCCGGGGGCTGAGCTTTCGGTCGGCCCATGCCCTGGTCGGGCGGGTGGTCCGTTTCTGTCTGGATCACCACCGCATGATCGAGGAGTTGTCTTTGAATGAGCTTAAGCGTTTTTCGCCGAAGATCGACAAGGATGTCTACGCCTATCTCACCGCCGAGGCTATGGTCCGGCGGCGGCGGGCGGTGGGAGGAACTGCCTTGGCCAATGTACGCCGCCGTCTAAAGGAGTTGAGAGTATGAGTCTTGCCGGATTGCAAAAGTCAAAGTGCAAAATGCAAAATTCGAAATCGTCCCTCAATTTGCAATTTGCAATTTTCATTTTGATATTTTCATTGGCTTCGCTCGTTGGCTGCGGCAAGAAAGGGGATCCACGGGCGCCGGAGCTAGCGATGCCGGAGACGATCCGGGACCTTAAGGCCCGTGCCGAGGGGAGGGGCATCGCCCTTACCTGGAGCCGGCCGATGCAATATATTGATGGAAAAGAACTTCGGGACCTTGCGGGTTTTGTCATCTTCCGTAAGGAGCTTTCCAAGTCCTGTCCGGATTGCCCAGCCCCTTATCGAGAGAGGGCCACGGTGAACGTCGAGGATCAGGAAAAGTTTATGAAAAAGAAACAGTTCCGGTTTGTAGACCAGGAACTGACATCTCAGACCACCTATCGCTATCGCGTTTTTTCCCGGCTGATGGATGATTCGCTCAGCGATCCCTCCAATGACGTAGAGGCGGGCTGGAAGCCCTGATGGATTACTTTGAATATCGCAGCGGGGAATTGTTTGCCGAAGGGGTTCCGGTACGGCGCATAGCCCGGGAGGTGGGCACCCCCGCCTACATTTACAGCCTGGCTACTCTAAAGCGCCATTACCGCGTCTTTGATCAGGCTTTTGCGCGGCTGTCTCACCTCGTCTGCTTTTCCATGAAGTCCAACTCCAATCTGGCTGTGCTCAGGGCCTTTGTCAAGGAAGGGGGGGGATTCGACATCGTCTCCGCCGGAGAACTTTTTCGCGCGCTCAAGGCAGGCGCGGATCCGAAAAAAATTGTTTTCTCCGGAGTGGGCAAAAAAAAGGCAGAGATCGAGTATGCCCTCAACGCCGGGATTCTCATGTTCAACGTTGAGTCCGAGCAGGAGCTGACTGTTCTAAACGAAGTCGCGCGAGGAGTGGAGAAGAAGGCGCCGATCAGCCTGCGGGTCAATCCGGATGTCGATCCCAAGACCCATCCCTATATTTCCACGGGAATGAAAAAGAGTAAGTTCGGCATCGATATCAAACGCTCGCTGGAAGTCTACAAGCGGGCGCTGTCTCTCACCCATCTGGAGGTCATCGGCGTGGACTGCCATATCGGCTCGCAGCTTACCACGATACCTCCTTTTGTCGACGCCTTGTCCAGGGTTAAGGTATTCGTGGAAGCCTTGAGAAAAGAGGGCGCTCGAATCCGCTATCTCGATCTGGGCGGGGGACTGGGGATCCGCTACAAGGACGAGGAGCCGCCTCATCCGGAAGAGTATGCGGGGGCCTTGATCCAGGGGCTCCGGGGGCTGGATGTGACCCTGATCCTCGAACCGGGTCGTGTCGTTGTGGGAAATGCCGGGATCCTGGTTACCGAGGTGCTCTACTTGAAGGAGGGGGAGGAAAAAACATTTGTAATTGTCGATGGCGGCATGAATGACTTGATCCGTCCCGCTCTCTACGGTTCTTATCAGGCGATCCGTCCGGTCGTCGAAGGAAAGGGGGAGATGATCGTAGCCGATGTAGTGGGACCGATCTGCGAGAGCGGTGATTTTTTTGCCAAGGATCGGGAAATTCCGAGACCCCAAGAGGGAGACCTTCTGGCGGTCATGAGCGCCGGGGCCTACGGTTTTACCATGTCTTCCAACTATAATTCCCGTCCGAGGGCGCCGGAGATCCTGGTAGATGGGGATAACTTTCATGTTGTCCGGAAAAGAGAGAGCTTCGAAGATCTCATCAGCGGAGAGACGATCCCTCCGATTCTCCAATAGGCTCAAGGCAAATTGCAAAATGCAAAATTTAAATTGCAAAATTGAGGAAGCCAAAATTTTGACTTTTGCACTTTGCAGTTTTCATTTTGCAATCATCTGAAGACCAAATGGTTCAAGGGTTTAAGACGCAATGAGTGAGCTGGAGTTCACCAAGATGCATGGTTGCGGCAATGATTTTATCTTCCTTGACTGCCTCAACGGGGAGATTGGCGACCTCGGAGGTGTTGCCAAGAGGCTCTGCGATCGCCGCTTCGGCATCGGCGCCGACCAGCTCCTCACGGTCCATCCTTCGAGGATCGCCGACTTTAAGATGGAGATCTACAATGCTGACGGTGGGCAAGTGGAAATGTGCGGCAACGGCATCCGCTGTTTCGCTAAATACGTTTACGATCATGGTCTGACAAAGAAAAAAGAGCTGGAGGTGGAGACCCTGGGCGGGATTATCCGCCCCCGTTTGAGGGGAAATGAGGTTGAAGTCGACATGGGCGAGCCTATTCTTGAAGGGAGAAAGATCCCGGTCAATGCCGATGGGAAGATCATCAACTACCCTTTAGAGGTGGATGGCAAAACCTATCAGGTCTCTTGCGTCTCGATGGGGAACCCGCACTGCGTGCTCTACCTCGACGACCTGGACCATCTGGAGCTTGAAGAGATTGGTCCGCGCTTCGAGCATCACCTCTTCTTTCCTAAACGGGTCAACACCGAGTTCGTCAAAGTGCTTAGCCCGAGTGAGGTCAGGATGCGGGTTTGGGAGCGCGGCGCAGGGGAGACCTGGGCGTGTGGGACAGGGGCCTGTGCGGTAGGCGTCGCCGGATCACTGATCGGCAAGACGGAGAGAAAGATTACAGTTCACCTCCGGGGTGGAGATCTATTGATTGAATGGCGCGAGAATAATCATGTCTATATGACCGGCGGGGCGGAAGAGGTGTTTCACGGGACAGTGAAGATTTAGGCCGTGTTCGTTACGAGGACGACCCTTCGGCACGAGCTCAGGATCGTCCTGAGCGAGGCAAAGTCGAGTCGAAGGACGAGCAAGAGCACGAGTCACGACAGGCGGAGGTAAGAAAATGTTTTCCGGTTCGATAGTGGCCATGGTGACGCCGTTCAAAGACGGCAAGGTAGATTGGGAAAGCCTGGAAGGTTTGGTGGAGTTCCACATCAAGAACGGCACCCACGGTATTGTCCCCTGCGGGACCACGGGAGAATCCGCCACCCTCAATCACAAAGAACATAACGAGGTGGTTAAGGCGGTCATCAAGGCCGTCAAGAAAAGAGTTCCGGTCATCGCCGGGACAGGTTCCAACTCGACCGAAGAGGCGATCGAGCTCACGCGCGCGGCGGAGGCTGACGGGGCTGACGGAGCGCTGTTGATCTCGCCTTACTACAATCGGCCTATGCAGGAAGGTATCTATCAACACTACAAGAAAGTCGCCGCTGCAGTCGGCATTCCGCTGATTGTCTATAACATCCCGTCTCGGACAGGCTCCAAGATCGAGCCGGAAACCCTGGCCCGCCTTTCCGAGATCAAAAACATCGCCGGGGTAAAAGAAGCAACCGGCTCCGTAGATCAGGCCATAGATGTGCTGCGCCTCTGCAAAGATCGCTTCGCAGTCTATTCGGGAGAAGACTCCCTGACATTTTCTCTGATGGCATTGGGAGGTAAAGGGGTGGTCTCCACGGTGGCGAATATCATCCCTAAAGAAATGTCCGAACTGACCCAGGCCTGTTTGAAAGGAGATTGGGAAAAAGGGAGAAAGCTTCAATTTAAGCTCATTCCCTTGATTCGCGCGGTTTTCATCGAAACCAATCCCATTCCGATCAAGACAGCGCTTTCTTTGATGGGAAAATGTCGGGGAGATTTGCGCCTGCCGTTAACCCCGATGTCCGAACCCAATCTCAAAAAGCTTAAAGAAGCGCTGACCGCTTTTGGTCTGATTTGAGGTGAGCATGTTAGGTTTAGTCGTCTGCGGAGCAGCGGGGAGGATGGGAAGCACGGTAGTGCGTCTCATCCAGGAGAGCGCCGGGGTGAGGCTCGTAGGCGCCGTTGAGTGGTCTGGCAGTCCCCAAATCAACAAGGACGCGGGTGAGGTGGCGGGCGTGGGCAAAGTGGGCGTTCCGATCACCCCTCAGCTAGCGCCGTTATTACAAAGCCCGGTCGTGGTTATCGACTTTACTACCCCGGAAGCCACCCTGGAGCATCTGAAAATTGCCGCCCGCAAAGGCGCGCCCATCGTCATCGGCACAACGGGCTTTAACCCAAAGCAATTGTCGGAGATAAAACGGCTGGCGCGCCGGGATCGAGTGTTCGTGTCACCTAACATGAGTGTCGGGGTGAACCTTCTCTTGAGTCTATTGGGCAGAGTAGCTCAGACTCTGGGGGAGGATTATGACGTGGAGATCGTCGAGGCACACCACCGCTTCAAAAAAGACGCTCCGAGTGGGACTGCCCTCGCTTTAGGTCGGGTCGTGGCTCAGGCGCTGAAAAGAGATCTGGACAAGATCGGCGTTTCCGGCCGCAAAGGGATTGTTGGCGAGCGGACGAAGAAAGAGATTGGCCTCATGTCCGTCCGTGCCGGAGATATAGTGGGGGATCATACGGTGATTTTCGGAGGCTTGGGCGAAAGGCTCGAATTCATTCACCGTGCCCAAAGCCGCGATACCTTCGCGCGCGGCGCCCTCCGCGCCGCTCGGTGGCTGGTCAAGCAGAGAAAAGGCCTCTACAGCATGCAGGACGTGTTGGGACTCTAACCCACCGGCTTGATCACCTGA
>MGRY01000058.1:0-4983 GCA_001799045.1 Deltaproteobacteria bacterium RIFCSPLOWO2_02_56_12
CGTTACCGAAATGTTCCGGCGCGCCGCTACTTATGTCGACAAGATCTTGAAAGGCGCCAAGCCGGCTGAACTTCCTGTGGAGCAGCCAAAGAAGTTCGAGTTCATCATCAACTTGAAGGCAGCGAAGCAGATTGGTCTGACGATTCCGCCGAATGTGCTCTCGCGGGCGGACAAGGTCATTAAGTAACCACAAACTCCCTCTCACCCACACCCATTCATTGACAGGCCAAAGCGCTTCAAGATAGATAGGAGTTGGCTGTCATGGCAATTAGAACAATCGGGATCGTAGGATGCGGGGCCATTGGCAAAGCGCTGCTGAAGGCCGTGGAAGCGGGAAAGCTTTCTGTCTCCGTTGCAGGAGTGACGAGCCGGACGGAAAAAACTGCCAGGGCTTTTTTATCCACGCTGCGCGAGCCGCCGCCCTACCTGGATCGAAAACAGCTCATTACCGCCTCTGACCTGATCATCGAGGCGGCTGGGAGCGCCGTGGTTCCCGCTTTGGCGGAAGAGGTCTTTGCCGCGGGTAAAGATCTCATGGTGATCAGTGTGGGAGCTTTGCTCGATCATCCGGAGATTATGGGAAAGTCCCGGGAGAGCGGCTGCCGTCTCTTTGTCCCCTCCGGCGCCATTGCCGGATTGGATGGGATCAAGTCGGCCTGCGCCGGCCAGGTTTCTCATGTGACGATCACCACGCGCAAGCCACCGGAAGGGCTGGAGGGCGCGCCTTATCTGATCGAGCATAAAATCTCACTCGTCGGCTTACGCGAGGAGCGCGAGCTGTTTTCCGGGACTGCGCGCGAGGCATGTCGGGGCTTTCCTGCCAATGTCAACGTCTCCGCGGCCGTCAGCCTGGCCGGGATAGGGGCTGATAAAACTCGGATACGCATCCTGGCCGTCCCAGGACTTAAACGCAACTGCCACGACGTTGAGGTCGAGGGGGAGTTCGGTCGACTGGCCGTTCACGTTGAGAATGTGCCGAGTGAAAACCCGCGCACCGGACGATTGACGGCTCTCTCTATCATCCGCTCGGTCCAGGATGCGGTCGATCCGGTTCGCATCGGAACGTGAGCGGCGAATGAAGAACGCCGAGCGCGAGCGTTCCCGCTGGAACATCCTAGCCCTCATCAGCGTTTCCCATATCATCGGTGCGGCGGCGCAGTACGGGATCAACACGCTCGCTCCCTTTTATCAACACGACCTTCAACTTTCCCGGGCTCAGATCGGTCTCTTCTTCACAGCATTTTATCTGGGAATGGCAGGTCTCTCCTACGTAGCTGGGTGGTTGGCAGACCGACTTGGCGTTCGGGGGACTGTGCTGAGCGGCCATCTTGCCCTGGGCCTCTGGACGATAGCAGCGTCCTTCGCGCCTTCTTTTGCTTGGGCATTTGGCAGTTTTTTTCTGGCCGGCTTGGGCTATAGCTTTCTCAATCCGGCATCGACGAAAGGTGTGATGACCTGGTTTTATCGCGATGAGCGCGCTACGGCCATGGGGATTAAGCAGACCGGTGTTTCCGCGGGAGGTGTATTGGCGGCTGTCCTTGGTCCTTCTCTGGTGTTGTTGGCCGGATGGCGTGGGGCATTGGCGGGCCTGGGAGCGATCAATCTTTTCTTCGGTTTTTTCTTCTGGGCTCTGTGGCGGGAGCCGGCAGCAGAGTCGGGCAGTCCCGGATCCGTCGATCGCTCATCCCCGGAAGTCTTGGCTCCTTTAAAGGTAAAAAGCCTTATCAGCCTTAGTTTCGGAACCGCGTTGCTTTTATTGGGACAGATGAGTCTGCTGACCTACGTTCCGCTCTATTTGAAGGAGACCATGGGGCTCTCGGCCTACTGGGCGAGTCAGGCCTTGGCCCTTATCCAGATGGGAGGGATGGTGGGCCGGATCGGGTGGGGGCTCGTCAGCGACCGGCTCTTTCAAGGGAAGCGCAAGATTGTTTTGGTTTTAATCGGCCTTCTCTCAGTGGCGCTCAGTCTATGCCTGGGATTGATGCCGCCTGGCGCGCCGCTTTATTTTCTGCTGCCGGTCATCTTCCTGTCCGGTCTCTGCATGGTTGGATACCAGGGAGTCTCTTATGCCTTAATTGGAGAAATAGCGGGAAAGGCTCAGACCGGGGCAGCGCTCGGAATAGTCATTACGGTCAATTCGGTGGGGACGATTATCGGCACTCCGCTCTTCGGCCATTTGGTGGATTCGACCGGCTCTTACTCTATCGCCTGGCTGCTTCTTGCGGGGGCGATCCTTTTGGGCATTATGGCGCTTATCTTCTTCTTGAAGGAACCAAAGCCGGTCTGAAACTTCGTTAAAGTAAGCCTTTTTCCTACTCAGCGCTTCTATTACATCTTTCCTGACATTTCCGGCCTCTGTGAAATTTCGTTTTTTGTCATTTTGGCGGTAGTACTCCTTTCATCTTTTTTGTTTCACTCAATAATATCTCGTGAATCTCATGGTTTTTTGCTTTGAATAGCCGCGGGAAAATCTTGGCATGTTTTTAGCAGGCCTATTGCAGTCAGGGCCACAGAACCATATGTGAACAAAATTGTAAAAAGGGCTCACTGGGCGCAAAGGAGACAATATGGATGCCGAAAAGACAATTATTGTAGTCGACGACGACCCGGATGTACCGATCATCGTCAAGGGGATACTAAATAGCGAGCCATACAAGGTCCAGTGCGTCTCCAGCGGGGAGGAGCTCTTTTTCCGGTTGAAGGGGGGAAGGCCGGATCTCATTCTCCTCGATGTTAAAATGCCTGAGATGGATGGTTTTGAGGCGCTGAAGAGACTCAAGGCCGCGCCAGAGACTTCGTCCATTCCGGTGATCCTGCTAACGGGGAAGGGGCAGTACCAAGACGTGCTGACAGGCTACAAACTGGGAACCGATTACTATATGACCAAACCCTTTAGCGGCGCGCAGTTAATCAACGGTATCCATCTATTTTTGGGCGCCGAGAAATTTGCCGAAGGCGTTGGCGAGTCCATCAGGTAAAGGCCGAACTGAAAAATAAGTTTCGCTCTCCCACGGCATCATCGCCGATGCCATAAATCGCGCCCCCTTACTCCCTTCCCTTTAATCTCCTCCGAGGAAATACCGCGGGCACAATCCTTCCGTACCTGAAAAGGAGCTGCCGCCGGGTTTCGAAGCAGGTTGACATAATGATCTATTATTGGATAGTGTCTTTCAGAAAACGCTAATTCCATCATCCAGTCGAAAATGAATCCCCGTGTCCAGCTCCGCAACTCGTCGTATAAAGAGATCGAACTGCTAAAGCGCGAGGCGCACCAGCTCAAAGAGACCATTACGGCCTTGCGCAGCGCGTTGGAGGAGGCGGGGGCGGAACAGGAGGCGGCCGTGGCCAGAGTCATGGCCGAGTCTAGTCAAGAAATGACTATTCTAAAAAGCACAATCATGACGCTCCGCGAGGAGTTGGAGCAGCTCAAGATGGAAGGAGAGCGGTACGTCGAGGAGGCCCTGGCGACCGGTCATGCCGAGTTCAGACACCTGCAGAACACTATCCGGGCGCTGCGCAACGAGCTCGAGTTGAGAAAGATTTTGTACCAGGAAGCGTTGCAAAGCATTGAGCGCGCGTGCCGCGACGAGGTAGGGCATTTGAAGCAGACCATCTCCACTCTGCGCGAGCAATTGGAAGCCAGCTATGCCCAGAAAAGTTAAACGAGTTGCTAACAGGCGGCTGCGGGGCCGCCCGGCGGCAGGGACAGGGGAGAAATTTCCCTACGCCGAGATCTTACTAAAGGTCGCGCATCGTGTCGCCGAGGGGGAAAGTCTGGACGAGCAGCTTACGTCGCTGATCGAGATGGCGACGCAGGCTATCGGCGCAGATCGGGGCACCCTTTTTCTCAATGATCCGGAGACCCACGAGTTGTATTCGCGGGTGGCCCAAGGGAATTTCAAACGGGAGATTCGCATTCTGAACCATACGGGTATTGCCGGTTATATCTTCAATGCCGGCAAGGGCGAGATCGTGGAGGATGCCTATTCCGATCGGCGCTTCAACCGGTCGATTGATCAACAGACAGGATACCGGACGCGAAATATCGTCTGCGCGCCTATTAAGACCGTCCGGGGAGAGGTCATCGGCGCGATCGAGGTTTTGAATAAGAAAGGAGGTCCGTTTCTCTCCGAGGACCTGGATCTCCTTGAGGCCATGGCGACGCAGGCGGCCGCTTTCCTCCAGCGCAGCATCTTTATCGAAAAGACCGAGAAAGAGCGCCAGCGAGAATCGGAATTCATGAACGTGGTTTCGGAGGTTTCCACGGAAATCCAGCTCGGCGCCTTACTGCGGAAGATCATGGCCACGGTGACGAAGATGCTCAACGCAGAGCGCTCCACGCTTTTCGTCAACGACGAGAAAAACAAGGAACTGTACACCGAAATCGGGGAGGGTCTGGGGGCCACCCAGATCCGCTTCCCCAACCATCTGGGCATCGCCGGCACGGTCTTTACCTCAGGCCAGTCCGTTAACATTCCGCACGCCTACGCTGATCTGCGTTTTAATCCCGAATTCGACAAGAAGACGGGCTTTTTCACGCGCTCGATGCTCTGCATCCCCGTCGTCAACAAGGATGGCAAGATTATCGGGGTAACGCAGGTGCTGAACCGGCGCGGCGGCCCCTTCACGGCAGGGGACGAGGCGCGCCTGAAGGCTTTTACGGCGCAGGTCTCGATCGCCCTGGAAAACGCCCAACTCTTCGACGAAGTGCAGAACATGAAAAACTATAACGAGGCGATGCTGGAATCGATGTCCAACGCCGTCATCACCGTCGACGAAGAGGGCAAGATCGTAACCTGTAACGCCGCGGGTCTGCGCATCACCAGGGCCGCCTCCGGGGAGATCCTGCGGAAACCGGTCGCTGAGTTCTTCACGGGAAAAAACGGCTGGATCATCGAGCGCCAGAAGCAGGTCGAGCAAACGGGCGAATCGGATGTGGTCATGGATGCGGAGATGGAGCTCGGCGGCGAGAAGGTATCGGTC
>MGRY01000058.1:4998-6987 GCA_001799045.1 Deltaproteobacteria bacterium RIFCSPLOWO2_02_56_12
CCGCTCATCAGCGTCAAACAGAAAAAGCTGGGCACCATGATCGTGCTGGAGGACATCAGCGAGGAGAAGAGGGTCAAGAGCACCATGGCGCGCTACATGGACCCGGCTATCGCCGATCAACTGATGGCAAGCGGGCGGGATGTGCTCGGCGGCGCCAGCAGCATGGTCACTATCCTTTTCTCCGACGTGCGCAGCTTCACGACTCTTACCGAGCAACTCGGCGCTCAAGGCACAGTCTCGCTGCTTAACGAATATTTCACGTTGATGGTCGACTGCGTCCAACGCGAGGGCGGGATGCTGGATAAGTTCATCGGCGATGCGATCATGGCGGCCTTCGGCATCCCGGTCGCGCGTGGAGACGATGAGGATCGGGCAGTGCGAGCGGCCGTCGCGATGATACGCGAGCTGACCCTCTTTAACCGCGCCCGGGCGACCCGCGGCCAAAAACCGGTGGAGATCGGTATCGGCATCAATACCGACGAGGTGGTTTCGGGGAACATCGGCTCTCCCAAGCGGATGAACTACACGATCATCGGGGACGGGGTGAATCTGGCGTCGCGGCTTGAGGCCGCCAATAAACAGTATCGCACGCGAATCTTGGTCAGCGAGTTCACCTACAAAAAACTAAGAGGCACCTACCGGAGCCGGGAGGTCGATAGCGTAGTGGTCCAGGGAAAAACAGAGCCGGCGGTGGTCTACGAGATCCTCGATTATCACACGGAGGAGAGCTTTCCGAACCTGATGGAGGCGCTCAACCAGTTCAAGCACGGTCTCGCGGAATACCGCAAGCAGGCTTGGGATCAGGCCGCGGGCGCGTTCCGCGAGGCGCTTCGCCTCAACCCGGCGGACAAAGTTGCGGAGATGTATATCGAGCGCTGCGAATATTTTAAGGCGCACCCTCCGAGTGACAATTGGGACGGGGTGTGGGTGATGAAGAGCAAGTAGGCTGGCGGAGGGAATCATGACGCGAAACTTGAGCAACCCAAAGACGCTGCCCATTATGAAAGTTACAGTGGATCTGCGTATTGTACTATTCTCAGTCTTTATCCTTTTCCTTTGCGCTAAGGCGCAAGCCGCGGAACAGCTCCTTGTAGCCTATGGCGGTCACAACGAGAACGTTGCCCCCATGTGGGTGGGGATCGAGAAGGGTACGTTCAAAAAGTACGGCCTTGACGTAAGCATGCTCCAGGTCCGCAGCGGGCCGATGATCATGGCCACTCTGGCATCGGGGAGCGTACAGGTAACCTGGCCGGCGTCTTCTAGCGTGCTGAGTGCGGCCTCCGGGGGAGTAAAGGTAGTTTGTGTTGCTTCTCCTAATAATAAGATACCCCGTGAGTTGGTGGCGCGAAAGGAGATCAAGTCGTTTGAGGAACTCCGGGGCAGAGTCATTGGGGTACAGAGTATTGGCGGCGGTTTTTGGCTGCAAACGATGATTGTTTTGGACAATATCGGGCTGGACCCGGAAAAGTACCAGTTAAAAATGAGGGTCATCGGGGACACAGCGACCATTACTCAGGCCCTGATATCAGGAAATATCGACGCGGCGGTGTTGCCCTATAGCTTCAGCAGTATGGCAAAAAGGGCGGGATATCGCTCGTTGGTGGACAGCGGGGAGCTAAAGGCCCCTTATCAGGGTTCTGGCCTCTGTGCTCAAAGGGAGGCGATTGTAAAATCTCCCGATCTGATCATGGGCCTGGTCAAAGGGCTGATCGAGGCTGTGCTTATTATTCACGACCCGAGTCACAAGCAAGATGTCATGGAAATTCTAAAGAGGAATCTTCGACTCGCTAAGGCGGAAGACGTCGAATCATCTTACAAGGTACTGCGTGTCCAGACCACCCTCGATGTAGCTCCCAGCTTGCCTTCTTGGAGAGCTACACAGAGGATTGTGGCCCGTGTGAACCCGAGGGTTGGGCAGGTAGACATCGAGCAGTTGCTCGAGGGGAGTTTCGTGCGGAGCCTCGAAGAAAGCGGGTTTTTGCCGGAAAT
>MGRY01000059.1:0-147 GCA_001799045.1 Deltaproteobacteria bacterium RIFCSPLOWO2_02_56_12
TGCCGTTTTCCTCCAAAGCCTTAACCAGAGACGCTTCCGTATAACGCGGGGGAGGTTCAGTAAAATGCTGTTCAGGTTTGATGCTTTCTGCTTCCACAGCATCAGCTGTTTTCAGTTCCGGCAGTATATCTTCGCGCACTGCCTCGG
>MGRY01000059.1:227-377 GCA_001799045.1 Deltaproteobacteria bacterium RIFCSPLOWO2_02_56_12
ATATCAACACCTGTGGATGTAAGCTGGGCTTCCTTCATCTGACTGGCCACCGCCCGGCGCCAGATAAGATTATACAATTTGTACTGGCGAGGATCAAGGTGAGCTTTGACAGATTCCGGTGTATGAGAAACCTCTGTTGGTCGAATGGCT
>MGRY01000059.1:420-4966 GCA_001799045.1 Deltaproteobacteria bacterium RIFCSPLOWO2_02_56_12
GCTTCTCCGGCAGATATTTCTGACCGTATTGTCCCTGGATGAATTGCCGCGCGGCGCTCAGGGCGTCAGCGGAGACTCGCGTCGAATCCGTGCGCATATAGGTGATGAGCCCGACCGAGCCGTCCGGACCTAAATCCACCCCCTCGTAGAGATGCTGGGCGATCTGCATCGTCCGCTTGGGTTGAAAGCCCAGCTTCCTCGCCGCCTCCTGCTGGAGCTTGCTGGTCACGAACGGGGGCGTCGGAAAACGGCGCCGCTCCTTCTTTTCCACATTACCGACGATCCATGAAGCCCCTTCCAGGGATTTCATAATTTCCCGGACCACCGGTTCCTGCTCCAGACGGAATTTTTTGTTGTCGACCTTGTTCCCCCGCCATTGGATCAGGCGCGCCTCAAAAGAAGGCGGCAGCCTGCCTTCCAACATGGCCGTGAGGGACCAGTATTCTTGCGCGACAAAGGCGCGGATCGCCTTCTCCCGCTCACAGACCAGCCGCACGGCTACGGATTGGACCCTTCCGGCGCTTAGTCCCCGGCGCACCTTCTTCCACAAAATCGGGCTGATCTGATAACCCACCAAACGATCCAGAACCCTGCGGGCGATTTGGGCATCAAATTTGTTTCGATCCAGCTCCTGCGGGTTAGCAATCGCCTCCTGAACCGCCTTGCGGGTGATCTCGTTGATCAAGACGCGGTGAATTTTTTTATGATCTTTGCCGATCTGGTCCGCGATATGCCAGGCGATCGCCTCTCCTTCACGGTCCGGATCCGAGGCCAGGTAGATGTTCTCCTTCCCCTTGGCCGCCCGCCGGAGCTCTTCGATAACCTTCTTCTTGGCCGGAATGACGTGAAAATCCGGCGTGAACCCCTTCTTGATGTCCACTCCCAACTTGCTCTTAGGCAAATCGACGATGTGACCCACAGAGGCCTTTACCTGAAAATCCCGGCCCAGATATTTCTCCAACGTCTTGGCTTTGGCTGGAGACTCGACGATGACTAAATTTTTTGCCGCCATAGTTTCAATTTCAGATTACAGATCTCATATCCGCAATTGGAGATTTGAGATTTTAAATCTACCCTCCCACCTTAAATTTTTTCCCCGGCAACTGTTTCAAGAAACCCCTGATCTCCAGATCCAAAAGGACCTCGGACACCTTGGCCGGGGAGAACCCGCTGGCCTCAATCACCTCATCAATCTGCAACGGCCGTTCCGTAATCAGGCCGTATATCTTTCTTGCCTCTATTCCCACGTCCGCGGGCAAGGAAGGCAACGCCTTTTTGGTGACCGCAGTGGCGCCGGCAAGCAACTGAGGAGCTATCTCTTCGACGATGTCCTCCACCGTCTCGACCAGCTTAGCTCCCTGACGGATCAATCGATGGGTGCCCCGGCTGCGGCTCGCACCGGCCTCCCCGGGCACGGCAAAAACCTCTCGTCCCTGCTCTAAGGCCAACCCGGCAGTTATTAAAGAGCCGCTCTTTTCCGTCGCTTCGACCACCACGACCCCAAGAGAGAGACCGCTGATGAGGCGATTGCGCGCAGGAAAATTATAGGAGAAAGGGGGAGTCCCCATGGGCAATTCGGAAAGGATCGCCCCATTTTGACATATCCTCCGATAGAGATCCCCATGCTCCGGGGGATAAGCCACATCTACTCCAGACCCCAAAACCGCCACAGTCCTGCACCCGGCCGCTAAAGCCGCCTCATGGGCCTCTCCGTCTATCCCGCGAGCCATGCCGCTTACCACGGTAAAACCTAAAGAGGCCAAACCCACGCAGAGATCCCGCGTGATCCTTATCCCGTAATCGCTGGCGCTGCGCGAGCCCACCACTGCCATAGCCCTCGCGTCTTCTTCCCGCATCGCCCCTTTGATATAGAGAAACGGCGGCGGATCAGCGATCATCCGCAATCGGGCGGGGTAGCCGGGGCCACTGAAAGGAATGATCCTCGCTCCAGCATCCGCAATGCGGTCTATCTCCCTCTTCACTTCCTCCCACGCCGAGAAGCCGAGGAGCCCTTCAATAGCTTCTTTATCCAAACCCTGGACTTGGGCCAATTCCCTTTCAGAAGCCGAGAAAGCCCGCCTGGGGTCGCCAAAATGTTCGGCCAATTTTTTAAAGCCCACGCACCCTAACCCTTTGACCCGTGCCAGCGCAAGCCAAGGAGCGTGTTCTTTTTCATCCAAAGAAGGCAAAGAATATCCCTCATTTGAGATCATCACTGGCTCAGCCATATCTATTTACCGTTTGTCAACCAGGGGTACTCAACCCTGAGGTCCGAATAGGGTAGGCGAATAATGATATTCTAAAATCGATTCAAACTCCAGAGCCGGCAAGCCCGCTTTAGAACCGGCCCCGTGGTGTTCCTAACGGGGCCTCCCTACTTCCATCAACGATAACGCGCATTACTCCCGCCGGTTGCGCTGCCGACGTTTAAGATGGGATGTTTCCAGATCCAGCAGTTTCCTTTTCCAATTCAGGCCGAGCGCAAAACCGCCAAGGGCGCCGTCACTTCGCACCACGCGATGACAAGGGATGATAATAGGGATCGGATTTTTTGCCAGGGCATTGCCCACCGCTCTCATAGCTTTGGGTTTTCCCAACCGTTCTGCCACCCAGCGATAGCTTCTTACCTCTCCATAAGGAATTCCGGCTGTTATCCTTAAGACGGCCCGGGTAAACGGCGGCATCCCGCCAAGATCACAAGGAGCCGTAAAAGATCGCCGCCGTCCGGCAAAGTAAGCGTTGAGTTCTCTCCGGGCGGCCGTTTCCCAGCGCTGGGCAAGAGCCCCCTCATTTTTTTGCCGAGAACGAGCGCTATTATCGCTCCTTCTTTTCCCAAGCCCTATCTCTCTGACCCCGTTCTCTGACGCAGCTATGAATAACCTCGCTTTTATATTTTCTATCTGCTCCCTCATCTCTTCTTCCCTTTATTTCTCGAACCTTTCAACCTTTCTTCTCTCCGGGCGCGCAGGACGAGCCGGATAGGAGAACCTTCCAACTCCAGGGCTTGACGCAAATGATGAATCAAATAGCGCTGGTAATCGGGGGTGATTCCCTTAGGTGTATTAACAAAGAGCGTAAATGTCGGGGGACCCAATGCGGTCTGGGTGGCATAAAACAATTTGACCTGACGGCCTTGGGCGAGAGGGGGAGAGTGTCTCTGAAACAGATCGCGCAGGGCCTGGTTTAATGGCGAAGTCTGAATCCGACGCTGGCAGGATCGCGCTACCCGCTGCACCGCTTCCATCATCCTCTGGATGCCATGCCCGTCGAGCGCCGAGATGAAGACCAGCGGAGCGAAATCGACAAAAGAGAGTTTACGGTAAATCTGATCGCCGTAGGCTTTTGTATTCTTGGAGTCTCGCGGCACCAGATCCCACTTGTTTACGGCGAGAACCAACCCCTTTCCACGCTGAAAGGCATAGGCCAGGATCTGCGCATCCTGGTCGGTTACCCCTTCGGACCCATCCAAGAGGTGAATCACCAGATCCCCCCGGTCCACGGAGCCGAGGGACCGGATCACGCTATAATGCTCAATCCGATCGTCGATTCTTGCCTTGCGGCGAATTCCGGCGGTGTCCACCAGGGTATACCGTTGGCCGCGCCAAATGAAAGGACTGTCCACAGCATCCCGCGTCGTCCCGGGGAGAGAATCGACCACAGAGCGTTCAAAGCCTAGAAGGCGGTTTACTAAAGTAGATTTGCCGACATTGGGCCGTCCCACAATAGCCAGGCGCAGAGGACGAACTATTTCTTCTTCTTCCTCTACAGTGACTTCACTTAGCCCGGCGGGAAAAGCGCTGACGACCTGGTCCATTAACTCCGTAAGACCAAGCCCATGCTCCGCCGACAGAGGAAAGACCTCGTTTAAACCCAGGTCGTAGAATTCGTAGAGACGATCTTCTTTAGACTGCGCGTCAATCTTGTTGACGGCGAAGAAGACCGGCTTCTTGACCTGGCGCAGCAGTTTTACCGCTTCCTGATCCAGCGGGTTCAAGCCCACCTTCCCATCAAAGAGAAAGAGAATAACATCGGCCTCTTCTACGGCGAGACGGCTCTGCTCCTGGATTCGTTTTTTGAGCCCCTTCTCCGGGTCCGGCTCAAATCCTCCCGTATCGATGAGGAGAAATCTCTTCCCGTACCACTCCACCTCGCCATAATTGCGATCCCGCGTGACCCCGGGAAGGTTATCCACGATCGCCTTTCTTTCCCCTGCCAGGCGATTGAACAGGGTGGATTTTCCCGCATTAGGCCGGCCGACGATTGCCAGCCTGGGAAGGGGGGGGGCATGATGGGTCTTTAACTGCGGCGTCTTGGCCATCTTATAAGCCTAATTCCGTTAACGTGTTGGGATCCTGGGTCCATCCCTTTTGAACTTTAACAAAAAGCTCTAAGAAGAGCTTGCAGCCAAGCAGAGATTCGAGCTCCTCCCTGGCCCGTATGCCGATCTCTTTCAGCATGGCTCCTTTCTTACCGATGAGGATCGGCTTGTGCGATTCGCGATCCACATGGATGGTAGCTTTGACGACGATGAGGCCCTTTTCCTCTT
>MGRY01000059.1:4980-6548 GCA_001799045.1 Deltaproteobacteria bacterium RIFCSPLOWO2_02_56_12
TCGATCGTCACCGCCGTTCCGTAGGGAATCTCCTCCCGAGTCAAAAGAAAAATCTTCTCCCGTATAATCTCAGAAGCGACAAAGCGCTCCGTTTGATCGGTCAGCTCTCCCTCGGGGTAATAGCGCGGTCCTTCGGGAAGGAACTTTTCGGCCAGCTCGAGAACCAGGGCGACATTCTCGCCCTTGAGGGCGCTGATCGGGATGATCTCTCTCCCGGGTAATAAGGCGGCGCAGCGCTCCATCAGGGGAAGCAGTTTGCCTTTGGAGATAAGATCCATTTTGTTCAGCAGGATAAGCGCCTTGACCTTGGACTCCTCCAGGATCCGGGCAATATCCTCGTCTTCCGCTCGTATCCCCTCGCGGGCGTCGAGGAGCCAGAGAATCCCTTCTACTTCCTTCAAGGTCTTCAGCGCAATCTCCACCATCCGTCGGTTCATCAGCGAACGCGTCCGATGGATCCCCGGAGTATCGAGAAAAACAACCTGAGAATTCGGTGTCGTTCGGATTCCGGTAATGCGATTGCGCGTTGTCTGGGGTTTGGGGGTGACGATGGCGATTTTCTCCCCCAGGAATTGATTCAGGAGGGTGGATTTGCCCACGTTGGGCCGCCCGACAATAGCGACAAAGCCGGAACGGTGAGGCGGCGCTCCTTGGTTTTCGTTTTCGGCTAATTTGGTGACCATGGGCTACTTATAACCTGGCTGTCTATTATGACATGACTCCTACGCGGATCAAGGTTCGTAAAATTGCAGAGCTGAGAATACCTTGGTGCAAAATCAAAGGAGCCGGTATATGATCTGAGGCTGAAAACCCCTACAGGAAGGAGCCGGGAATTTCCAATATCGTTATATTGCCTATGCCTTATGGGTGCCTGGACGCCAAAACTCTGTCCGTAGCATCCCTCAAAGCCCTGCAAGTAGCCCTAGAACAGTGGCAGAGGACTATGCAGATTTCCAGACCCGAAACCTTTCTGGTGCTCGCCACTCATGAGGGCGGTCCTGAGCAGGAGCTGGAGTTGAAGAGAGAGATCGTCGCCACGATCCCCGCAGCCCAGGTGATCGCTATTAGAGCAAAAAACGAGGAAGCGCTGGCCAACAGAATTGCGCGCGACAAGACCCTCATGCCGATCCAGACCCTGATCCTCATTGCGGAATCCCGCCACGCCCTGGCGCTCCGGCCCATCTTTAAGAGAAAGTTCGGCCGGGCTTTGGAAATCAAAAAATTCAAAGCCGACTTTGAATTCAATCATCCCTGGATCAGTACCTCTTCATCCTTCACGTGGTTTTTTCGCAATCTGATTCTCGGAGTCTGCGTCGGGATCCGAAAGAGAACGGGAAGACGCCTGCGCAAGAAAATAAAATCCCTGTTCTGGTCTTAGGGCCTTTACGCCTGCTCAAAGATCTTGATATTGAGCCTAAGCTTCCGCCCCATCCACAGGCAGTTGTCCAGGTGGTCTCTCGCGGAATCGTTTGTCTCCGGATGGACAAGAACATCCAATCCCTCCCGATGAATCATCAACCAGGGAACGACCTTGCCAAACTCTTCTGGTGAGAAGGCAACCTGATACA
>MGRY01000059.1:6632-6913 GCA_001799045.1 Deltaproteobacteria bacterium RIFCSPLOWO2_02_56_12
GAGCTACGTTGTGAGTTCCGGGATCGTAGTAGATATGGGCATGATAACCCGTTATCTTCGGAGTCTCTTTTTTCATCACTTTTACCTCTGGCCTCTCTTCACACAATGGTTCAATGCTGTCAAACGCCTTTTTGCCAGGGCCGACTATTCCCGCAGTTCCAGCACTCGGTAAACTGACCCTCTACCTCTTCGCCGCACTTCGCGCAGCGCCAAGGTTTTCTTACGGATTCAAGCGGAGCCAGGGCTTTCCCTAGCACCTCTTCTGCCATGGAGTATTCGGC
>MGRY01000060.1 GCA_001799045.1 Deltaproteobacteria bacterium RIFCSPLOWO2_02_56_12
AGAGATGAAACTTTGACTTTTCCAATTTGCAATTTTCATTTTGCAGTGCGCGGGAGCGAAGAGGAGAGAGGGCTATGGAGATGTTAAAGGGTAAGCGGGCAGTGATCTTCGGTGTTGCCAACGAACGGAGCATCGCCTGGGCGATTTCCCAGGCGCTCCACGGGCAAGGCGCGGAGATCGCCTTTACCTACGCGGGCGAGATTCTGGAGAAGCGGGTAAGACCCCTGGCGGAGGGGATCGGGGCGAAGATCATCCTTCCGTGCGACGTCACCAAAGATGAGGAGATCGATCAGGTCTTCGATACTCTGCGCAAAGAATGGGGCGGGCTGGACATCCTGATCCATGCCATTGCCTTTGCCGCCAAAGAAGATCTCTCCAATCCCTATGTTCAGACGGGCCGCCAGGGATTTCACCTGGCACTGGACGTGAGCGCTTATTCGTTGGTGGTTTTGTCGCGCCATGCAGCCGCGCTGATGGAAGGGCGCAAGGGTTCTATTCTTACTATGACGTATATGGGATCGGAAAAGGTTATTCCCCATTACAATGTCATGGGTGTGGCCAAGGCGGCGCTGGAAGCGAGCGTGCGTTATCTGGCGCACGACCTGGGGCCAAAAGGGATCAGGGTCAATGCCATCTCCGCGGGCCCGATAAAAACGCTCGCCGCCGCAGGTATTTCGGGTTTCAGAGAGATGCTCCATTATAGCAGCGACCGGGCTCCGCTGAAGAGAAACATCGACGCTGAGGAAGTGGCGCAAGCGGCGCTTTACTTGGTGAGCGATATGTCCAGCGCCGTGACCGGAGAGGTTGTGCACGTGGACGCGGGCTATAATATTATGGGAATGTAGGGCTTCACTGCAAAGGCGAGATGAGTAATTCGCTTTACTTTAAACAGGTTGAAATCGGCCCTATGTCCAACTTTGTCTATCTAGTAGGGTCGACTGAGACGCGCAAAGTCGCGGTGATCGATGCGGCGTGGGACATCGAGGGGATCCTGCGCCTGGCCGCCGCGGACGGGATGGAAATCACCCACGCCTTGGTGACCCATACCCATCCCGACCACGTAGGCTCCTGGCTGCATGGCGCCCACATCGAAGGGGTGGAAGAGTTGCTGGGCAAGGTCAAGGCCAAGGTCGTCGTTCACAAGGCGGAGGCGGAATTTCTCAAGTCGCTCTCCCCCTCGGATATCATCAGGTCGGACAGCGGAGACAAAATCAACGTGGGTGGGATCGAAATCCAGTTGATACATACCCCGGGTCACACCCCGGGCTCCCAGTGCTTTCTCGTCGGAGGGTTTTCTCCCGGCCAGCCGGACCGGCTGATCGCAGGCGACACCCTTTTTATCGGCTCTTGCGGCCGCGTGGATCTTCCCGGGAGTAGCGCCGAAGAGATGTACCATAGCCTCACCCAAAAACTCATGCAGCTTTCCGATGACACCATCCTATTCCCCGGCCATAACTACGCGGCCGAGATGACCTCCACCATCGGCGCGCAGAAGAAGTCCAATCCCTATCTGCAGTTCCATTCCTTGAATGCCTTTCTCGCGGCGATGGGCTATGCCTGATTCAAAAAACGGAATTCCGAATTTCGAAATTCGAATTTCGAAATCGAGATTTATTATTTTCGGCTTTTCGCTGGTCTTCTTCCTTTCCTCCTGCGAAACGGGACTGATTCGCCAGCAGGAGGAGCAGATCCGTCTCCAGCAGGAGGAGATCATGCGTCAGAGGCGGGAGCTGGAAGAATTGGCGGCGGCCAGGAAAAAGGAGGAGCAAGAAAGAGCGGCCTGCAACCGCGCCTTTCGCGACTTTGAAATGGCCCAGGCGGCCAAAGTGCCCAACGAAGCTGTCGCTCTCTACCGGCAGGGTCTTAAACTCTGCCCCGACGATGATGTGGCCCATTACGAGCTCGGAAAGGTCCTCCGGGGAATGGGGCAAACTCAGGATGCACGGCAAGAGTTCGAAGCGGCCTTAAAAATCAACCCGGGCTTCCGTGACGCCGGGCGGCAGTTGGAAGCGATACAAAAGAAATAGTTTGAGGGGCCTTTCACGTTTTGCTTTGCTGCGGGAAAAGCAATATACTTCTTTGCTGGTTTTAGCTAGGGGAGGAACGTATGAAACGTTGGACAAAAGGATTACCAGACCAGGCCTGTTTTCATCTTGCGGCGTTTCTCCTTTTTGCCTTTCCAGCGGGCACGATGGCCGGTGAAGCGGCTGTACCCCCTGCGGAAAAACCGGCAGCGCAGGCCCCGGCACTGCCGGCAGATAAGGCTCTTAAACTCGAGGATGCCGTGCGGACTGCCTTGGAAAATCATCCTCGAATCAGGGCGGCAAAGGAGAAGGTGGGAGCCCAACAGGCAGTTTTGGGTCAACAATTTGCAGCCTACTATCCTACTGTCAGTCTCGGCAATAGCTACCGGACGACGACTGCAAGCGGAACGACCGGCACCAGTGCGGAGGCGTTCGATTTCTTTTCGAGTCAAGCCACTTTTAACATGACCCTTTACAACTTCGGCAAACGGGAAGGGGCGGTCCAGTCAGCCCGGGAAACTCTACAGGCCTCTCAATATGACTATCAGACAACTGCCAACGATATTGTCTTGGCGGTGAAGCAGGCTTACTATGCCTATCTTCAGGCTCAGGCGTTAGTCAAAGTCAGGGAAGAGGCCGTGAAAAATCGAGCGCTTTTACTCCGTCAGGCTCAGGGCTTTTTTGAAGTGGGAATCAGACCGAAAATTGATGTGGCGCGCGCCGAGTCTAACCTTTATAATGCGCAGGCGGATCTGCTCGCTGCCCAAAACGCCGTAAAGATCGCCTGGGTTACGCTAAAAAATGCCATGGGGCTATACGATCTTCCTGAGCAACCTGTAACCGAGGATCGCTCTATCGCAGCTCCCCCCCTCTCTCTCGAACAGGCAAAGGAGGCTGCCTTCAATGCCCGTCCGGAACTCAAGAGCTTCGAGGCCCAGAGGAAGTCTCAGGATCAACAGATTGCGACTGCCCGACGAGGGCACCTCCCCGATATTATTTTTGATGCGAATTATGGCCGGAGACATACCAGCAACAGTGGGATAGACACCTTTCCGCTGCAACCAAGCTGGCAGGTGCAGCTCAGCCTGAACATACCTATCTTTGACGGTTTCAAGACCACCAACCGGGTTGAGGAGACACTGCACAACTACTATTCGGTCAAGGCTCAGGAGGAGGATAGGAAACAACAGGTTGCTTTGGAAGTAGAGCAGAGTTATCTGAATATGATCAGTACGCAAGAGAGGATCAAAGCCACACAGGCGGCTGCTAGGGCGGCCAAGGAAAACCTTGATCTTGCCAACGGGAGATATCAAGTAGGAGTGGGCTCGATCATTGAGGCCACGGATGCGCAGGCCCTCTACACAGATGCCGAGACAAGTTATGTCCGCACCCTTTATGACTACAAGATTGCCGAGGCCCAGCTGCAAAGAGCGATGGGGAGCCCGTAAGCCAACAGAATGCAGAAGGCAAATTTAAAAATGCAAAATGGAAGCAAAAAACATTGAGAGATTCCGACCTTCACACTTTGCAGTTTTTGTATTGCAATGTGCCGTAGGCTAGAGGGATAATGGGTTAAAGGTACGGAGGATGAAGCTCTCGATGGGACAAATAAAAACAGCCATGAAGCGGCACCCTTGGATTGCCATTGGTTTAGTGCTGGCAGGGGTCGTTGTAGGCTATAACCAGATTTCGTCCGGAACCGGGAAGAAGCTTGATAAGAGATCCGGGGCGCGCCAAGCTATACCGGTATCGGTGGCTCATGTGATTCAAAAAACCCTCCCGGTGCAGTTGCGCGCCGTCGGAACCGTAGAGGCATATTCTACAGTATCCGTCAGATCCCAAATCACGGGAACCCTGACTAACGTTCATTTCAAGGAGGGTCAAGACGTAAAGAAAGGAGAGCTTCTCTTCACGATCGATCCCCGCCCTTTTGAGGCGGCGCTGAAGCAAGTCGAGGCCAATCTGGCGCGAGATTTGGCCCAGTTAGAAAATGCCGTCCAGCAGGCCCGCCGCTATGGAGAACTGGTCAAAAAGCAATACGTCTCGCAGGAACAGTACGACCAGATCCGCACCAATGCCGGCGCTCTCGAAGCGGTTGTGCAGGCGGATAGGGCGGCTGTGGAGAATGCTAAAGTCCAGCTTGGATACTGTTACATCTATTCCTCAGTGACGGGACGCACGGGAAGTCTGCTGGTCAACGAAGGCAATCTCGTCAGGGTTAATGACGCCACGCCATTGCTAGTCATCAACCAGGTTAGCCCGATATACGTGAACTTCACTCTTCCGGAACAGAACCTGCAGGAGATCAAAAAGCGCATGGCCGGAGGCAAGCTCGGCGTGCAAGCGATCCTCCCCCGGAATGAGGCGCTCGATGAACAGGGGGCTTTGGGCTTTGTGGATAATGCGGTCGATAGAACCACCGGCACGATCCGTCTAAAAGCGACCTTTGCCAATGACGCAAGGCGCCTTTGGCCGGGGGCGTTTGTTAACGTGCTGGTGACGCTCGCCATGCAGCCCGACGCGGTCGTAGTCCCTTCGCAGGCAGTCCAGACGGGGCAAGAGGGCCAGCATGTCTTTGTGGTAAAATCTGATCAGACCGTCGAATTACGGAAGGTCATCGTCAATCGGACGGTTGATAGCGAGGCCGTTATAGATGAAGGGCTTAAGCCCGGCGAGACGGTTGTAACCGACGGCCAGTTCCAGCTTGCTCCGGGTGTCAAGGTGGAAGCAAGAAAAGAGATCGCATCATGACCCATTCGACTAAGCTCAGGGTCATCCTGAGGAGGATCGAAGGATGAACATTGCGGAGATCTTTATCCGCCGCCCCATCATGACGACCCTGGTTATGATGGCCATCATCATCTTTGGGCTCATGGGATACCGGGCCCTGCCGGTAAGCGAGCTCCCCACCGTGGACTTCCCGACCATCGTGGTGAGCGCCAACCTGCCGGGGGCGAGTCCCGAGACCATGGCCACGACGGTTGCGACCCCTCTGGAGAAGCAGTTCTCGACCATCGCCGGCGTGGATTCCATGAGTTCTACCAGCACCCTGGGCCGCACCCAGATCACGCTCCAATTCAGCTTGAGCCGGGATATCGATGCCGCCGCCCAGGACGTACAGTCGATGATCGCCCGGACCTTGAGAGACCTGCCGCCCAACATGCCCAATCCGCCTTCGTACCGGAAAGTGAACCCGGCTGACAACGCTATCCTTTTATTTGCCTTGAATTCGCCAACGCTTCCTCTCTCAACTGTCGATGAGTACGCCGAGAATATTCTGGCCCAGCGCATCTCTATGGTGAGTGGGGTGGCTGAGGTGCATGTCTTTGGCTCGCAGAAGTACGCGGTTCGCATCCAGCTCGACCCGAGCACCCTTGCGGCAAGACAAATCGGCATCGACGAGGTGATGAACGCAGTTCAAAGAGGGAACGTGAACCTTCCCATCGGGACCTTAGACGGGCCTTACCAGGCCTTTACATTGCAGGCCGACGGCCAGCTCACCAATGCAAAGGCCTATCGCCCTATGATCGTGACCTATCGGAATGGCTCTCCCGTGCGCCTCCAGGATCTCGGCAGGGTCCTGGATAGCGTGGAAAACAACAAAGTGGCGAGCTGGTTCAACAACACCCGCGCCATCGGCCTGGCCGTGCAGCGCCAGCCCGGGGCCAACGTTGTCGAGGTGGTGGATTCCATCAAGAAAATCTTGCCCGCCCTGCAGTCGCAGATACCCCCTTCCGTGAATCTCGACATCCTCTTTGACCGGACCCAATCGATCCGCGAGTCGGTCGAGGATGTCCAGTTCACCCTCTTCCTGACCCTCTGTCTGGTCGTGCTCGTGATTTTCCTTTTTCTGCGCAACTTCTCCGCCACCGTCATCCCCAGCCTGGCGCTTCCTATGTCGATCATCGGCACCTTCGCGGTCATGTATCTGCTGGGCTACAGTCTCAACAACCTCTCCCTGATGGCCCTGACCCTTGCGGTCGGTTTCGTGGTGGATGACGCGATCGTGATGCTCGAGAACATAGTCCGCCACATGGAGATGGGTAAGCGGCCGTTCCAGGCGGCGCTCGAAGGCTCCCGAGAAATCGGTTTTACCATCGTCTCGATGACGCTCTCGCTAGTGGCGGTTTTTATTCCCGTGCTTTTTATGGGAGGGATACTGGGGCGCTTGTTCCGAGAGTTCGCCGTGACGATATCCGTGGCGATTCTGGTCTCGGGGTTTGTCTCGCTAAGTCTCACTCCCATGCTCTGCAGCCGCTTCCTGCGCCCGCCCAAGGAGCAGAAACATAACCGGCTCTATGCCGCCTCGGAGCGCTTCTTCGATGGCATGCTTAGCGCTTATGAGAGGAGCCTTGAATGGGTCCTGAATCACCGGCCGGCCACGATGATCAGCTCGGGTCTCCTCCTGGTGGTCACGGCTTATCTTTTCTTGGTGATTCCCAAGGGCTTTGTCCCGAGCGCCGACATCAGCCAAATTATTGGTATCAGCGAGGCTGCTCAGGGAATCTCTTTCGATGACATGGTGCGTCACCAAAAACAACTTGCTCAGATAGTCGCTGAGGATCCAAATGTGGATGCCTCCCTGTCGAGCGTGGGGTTCGGCGGCGCGACCACGACGGGCAACCAAGGCCGCATAATCATTCGTCTCAAGCCTCGCTCGGAGCGTTCCTTGAGTGCGGATGAGGTGATCCAGGAACTCCGGCCAAAGTTGGCCAAGGTCCCCGGCATCCGCATCTCATTTCAAAACCCGCC
>MGRY01000061.1 GCA_001799045.1 Deltaproteobacteria bacterium RIFCSPLOWO2_02_56_12
CCTTGGGAGATGAGACGCGCCTGCGGATTTTGAACGTCTTGGTCGAGCGCGGAGAGACCTGCGTGTGCGAACTCGTGGAAACGCTGGCCACCACTCAATCCAACGTCTCATTTCATCTGACAGTGCTGAAAAACACGGGTCTCATCGCAGACAAGAAGATAGGCAAGTGGATGTTCTACAGCATCAATCTCAAGGCGTTGGAGCAGCACCTTACAAGTTTGCGCGCGATGTTCAACAAGACGCGCCTCGGAGCGGCGCGCCCTGGAATGAGCATCTTCACGCTGTGCTCCCGCAAAGATGCTGTCCCGTTAAGTCGCGAACACGCAAAGCAAAAGGTCGAACAATTAAAGACCTGGGACAAAGCAAAGCGCATGCGATAACGGGAATGAAAGAACGGAGGTGGAGAGTTGAAAATCCTGTTTGTATGTACCGGCAACTCCTGCCGGAGTCAGATGGCGGAAGGATTGGCGCGGGCGGCGGGGGGATGTCCGAGTTCTGGGTGGCCGTGCCTCAAAAGAAATTTCTATCAACATTGTTAATGGATATATTTTAAGAGGTTAACTAATGAGTTCTGTAATTAGCAAACGGCTCTCGTTCCTCGACAGGTTTCTGACCCTCTGGATCTTTGCCGCCATGGCTCTTGGTGTCGGCCTCGGCTATTTCGTCTCCGGCGTGGAGTCGTTCATAAATCGCTTCCAGGTGGGAACCACCAACATCCCAATCGCTCTTGGATTGATCCTCATGATGTACCCTCCGTTCGCCAAGGTAAAGTACGAAGAGATGGGTGATGTCTTCAGGAACAAAAAAGTGGTCGGTCTTTCCCTTGTTCAGAACTGGCTGATTGGGCCGGCTTTGATGTTCGTCCTCGCCATTGTCTTCCTCCCCGATAAGCCGGAATACATGGTGGGCCTGATCATGATCGGCCTGGCTCGCTGTATTGCCATGGTCATTGTCTGGAACGAGCTGGCCAAAGGAGATACGGAGTATGCAGCGGGATTGGTCGCCTTCAACAGCGTTTTCCAGGTGATCTTTTACAGTGTCTATGCATGGTTTTTTATCACCGTGCTGCCGCCGCTCTTCGGTCTGAAGGGAAATGTCGTCGAAGTCACCATGTCGGAGATTGCCAAGAGCGTCTTTATCTACCTCGGCATCCCGTTTATCGCCGGTGCCCTGACCCGTCTGATTGGGGTAAAGCTGGTGGGAAAGGAGTCCTACCACGCCCATTTTGTTCCCAAAATCGGGCCAATAACGCTGATTGCGCTGCTCTTTACCATAGTGGTTATGTTCAGCCTGAAGGGAAACCTGATTGTCACCATTCCCATGGATGTGGTGCGCATCGCGACCCCTCTCGTGATCTATTTTATCTTGATGTTCGTTGTCTCATTCTACATGGGGAAAAAGATGGGGGCGGACTATTCCAAAACTACGACTCTCGCCTTTACTGCCGCCAGCAACAACTTCGAGCTGGCCATCGCCGTTGCGGTGGCAGTCTTCGGCCTCAATTCCGGCGCTGCCTTCGCTGCGGTCATTGGGCCGCTGGTGGAGGTACCGGTAATGATTGGCCTGGTAAACGTGGCGTTCTGGTTTCAAAAGCGCCATTTCCAAGCCGCTGTTAAAGGAGAGGCAGTACCACTCTAACCCGGTAAGGGGATTGTATGCAGAAAATCAAAGTATTGTTTGTGTGTGCCCGTAACAGCGCACGTAGTTAAATGGCTGAAGCATATCTAAACGCTATCGCCGGGGATAAATTTGAAGCTCAAAGCGCAGGAATTGAGACCATGTTCAGGAAAATATTGGTTTGCACCGATTTGTCGCCCGCCTCTGACGCAATGATCCAATGCGCCCGCGATGCTTTCAGTCTGCTCTTTTTGCAACCGTACGCGGCATTGGTTCGCTTAAAGGACCCTCTCCATTTCAAAATGCAACACTTGCCCTTCTTTTCAATTCGCGGTCGTGGAACAGATTTCTAAAATATTCTCAGACTTGGGAAAAACAAGAGCCACGGTTTTTCCATCACAGGTTTTCACTCTTTTCATCCCTTCTTCCCTTAAACGAAAATCAGATAGAGAAAGTTACTTTTTTTGTTAGCGAAATCCTTCATGGCCCGATTTCTATACATAAGATTTCATTTTGAATTTATCAAAAATTCTAATCGGAGAGGCGGTGGCATAAGTATTGCGGATTATGACGGCAAGCCAGCGCCTAACCTTTGACTGATTGCAAATTGCAATAGCAGGAGGCGACCATAGCATGGATTTTAAACTCTGAAAGCAGCAAAGGAGATTCTTGTATGAAACTGACGAGACGGGCTTTCATCAAGGCATCGGTCGCCACCGGCGCTTTGCTGGCGGCGGGGCTGCCGCTGGCCCAACCCGCAACCAGCGCAATGGCACTGCGCAAGGCCAAACCCGCAGGTCCCGCCAAGGGCGAGTGGGTGTCAACCGCGTGCCAGGGGTGTACCCAATGGTGCGCGATCCAGACCTTCGTGCAGAATGGCCGCGCGGTGAGGGTGCGCGGAAACCCGTTGAGCAAGACCAATGGCGGCTATGTCTGCCCCAGGGGCCACCTGATCCCGCAGCAGACTTACGATCCCGACCGGATCAAGGTGCCGATGAAGCGGACCAACCCCGTGAAGGGGCGCGGCATCGATCCGAAATTCGTGCCGATCACCTGGGACGAGGCGCTCAACATCGTCGCCGACAAGATGATGGAGCTGCGCAAGAATAACGAGGCGCACAAGCTAGCCTATATCCGCGGCCGCTATTCGCCGACCTCCACGGAACTCCTTTACGGCACACTACCGAAGATTTTCGGGACGACGAATTATTTCTCCCACAGCGCCATCTGCGCCGAAGCGGAGAAGATGGGGCCGGGGCTGACCCAGGGCTATTTCGGTTACCGCGACTACGATCTCGGCAACACCAATTGCCTAGTCGCGTGGGGAACCGACCCGCTCGCGTCGAACCGGATAGTGCCCAACGCGATCAGCAAATTCGGGGAAATCCTCGCTCGCGGCACGGTCATCGCGGTCGACCCCCGTCTGTCCAATTCGGCGGCCAAGGCGCACGAGTGGCTTCCGATCAAGCCGGGAACCGACGGCGCGCTGGCCGGCGCCATCGCGCACGTGATGCTCACCGAGGGGCTGTGGAACAAGGAGTTCGTCGGCGATTTCAAGGACGGCAAGAACCTGTTCGTCGCCGGCAAGACCGTTGACGAGGCTGCCTTCGCGGAGAAGGAAACGCACGGCCTGGTCAAGTGGTGGAATATCGAACTGAAGGATCGCACGCCGGCCTGGGCGGAAAAAGAGACGCTGATTCCGGCGGCGCAGACGATACGCGTCGCCCGCGCGATGGGCAAGGCGGCCCCGAAGGTGGCGGTCTGGATGGGCCCCGGCGTTGCCATGAACCCGCGCGGCACCTACGCGGCCATGGCGGTCTACGCCCTGAACGGCCTGGCCGGCTCGATCGACGTCGAAGGCGGCACGTTACAAAGTTCCAGCGTTCCGATCGGTGCGTTCCCGAAATCCGACGCTTACCTCGACGACATCGCCAAGGCTGCCGGCAAGCAGAAGAAAATCGACGGCCGCGGCGAGAAGAACATGCCGGCGATGATGAACGCCCGGCCCGGGAGCGGCGTGGTAACCAACAACGTCGCCAACGGCATGCTCAAGGATCCCGGCGCGGTCAAGGTGTTGCTGAGTTCCTGGAGCAACTTCAATTTCTCATGCACCGACCCGTCGCGCTGGGACAAGGCGCTCGCCAAGGTGCCGTTCTTTGCGCACATGGTCACCAACGCTTCGGAGATGACCCAGTTCGCCGACATTGTGCTGCCTTCCACGCACAACTCCAGCGAGGGGTTTTCGGTAATAACCAATATGGGCAACACCTACGGCTACGCCACGATCCAGCAGCCGGTCGGGAAGCGGCTGTGGGACGTCAAGCAGGAAGAGACCGAGGTGGTCTGGCTGCTCGCCGAGAAGCTGAAGGCGAAGGGTTTCCCCAACCTGTACGACTACTACGCCAAGGAGTTCAAGGATCCGGAGACCGGCAAGACCCCGGCCAACGAGCGCGAGTTTACCGAAATCGCGGCCAAGATCTCGAGCGCGCCGATGTGGATGCCCAAAGAGCCGCTGAAGGGCGACAAGATCGACGGCTGGGCCGATTTCCGCAAGAAAGGGATGTACAGCAGCGCGAAGTACAGCTTCAAGAAGGGTTGGGGCGGCAAGTTCGCCACCGCGACCAAGAAGTTCGAGTTCTACAGCGAGACCATGAAGAAGGGTCTGAGCGCGCACGCCGCGAAGTTCCAGACCACGACCGACGATATTCTCACGGTCAGCGGCTATGTGGCCCGGGGCGAACTGGCTTTCGTCCCGCACTATGAACCGCCGAAGCGTCACGGCAGTGTCGGCGAGTACCCGTTCGACTTCATTGACTACAAGTCGCGGCTCAACCGCGAGGGCCGTTCTCAGAACCTGCCCTGGTACCAGGAGTTCAAGAAGGTCGATCCGGGTGATGTGTCGTGGGATGACGTGCTGAAGATGAACCCGGCCGACGGCGCCAAGCTGGGCCTCAAGACCGGCGACATGGTCAAGGTCTCCTCGGTAGCAGGCTCCATTGCCGTCAAGCTCAAGCTATGGGAAGGCGTGCGACCGGGCACGGTCGCGAAGTGCTACGGCCAGGGCCACTGGGCCTACGGGCGTGTCGCTGCGCGCGATTACGCGAAAGCGGCGCCGCGCGGCGGCAACAACAACGAGATCCTCGTGGACGACTACGACCGATTGAGTGGTTCGACGGCCCGCAATGGCGGTTTCGTTGGCGTCAAGGTGGCGAAAGCCTGAACCCCGTGACTACGAACTGAAGGAGAGAAAAGATGGCAAGACTTGGAATGATCATCAACTTGCAGAAGTGCGTCGGTTGCGGATGCTGCACGCTTGCCTGCAAAGCCGAGAATAACACCCGCACCCGTGCGGGCGGTCAGAGCTACAACTGGGCCGACCTCGTGATGAAGACCGAGGGCACCTTCCCGAATGTGGTGCATGTGGTGATGCCGGTGCTGTGCAACCACTGCACGGACGCGCCCTGCGTCGCGGCCTGCCCGGTCACTCCGAAGGCGATGTTCAAGACGCCGGAAGGCATCACGATGCACAACGACGAATTGTGCATTGGCTGCCGGGCCTGCCAGAATGCCTGTCCGTACAGCAATGTAGAACTCGACGACAGGAGCCTCGCCGGCGAGACCTACAGCGTGATCAGCTTCAATCCGATGGGAGAAGACACCCAGCCCTACTGGACCGGCAAGACGGAGATGATCCCGGGGTGCACCGCTTCCGGCGCAGAAACCGCCAAGAGGGCCGGAGCGGCGATTCCCGCGATGAACCAGTTCGAGGCGGGAGACGTGGACGCGATCCGGAAAGCGGGCGTGGTGGAGAAATGCACGTTCTGCTATCACCGCACCAGCAACGGCATGCAGCCGGCGTGCGTCGAGGTCTGCCCCGCGAAGGCCCGGATCTTCGGCGACCAGGACGATCCGAATTCGGAGATCGCCAAGGTGCTGAAGGCGGAGAAGTCGTTCCGCCTGCAGGAGGACAAGGGAACCAAGCCGAACGTGCATTACATTCGCAAGTACAGCGCCAGGGCCTGATCTCCCGGGCGCGGGTATAAACTTGGGGGCGGTCCACCGCCCCCTTTTTCATTTCAGGAGTCCGGATGCCAGATTACGATCAGGAGCAAGGAACAGCTCGCGAGAACCTCTGCCGCTTTCTGGCGGCATGCTACTACCAGCCGGGCCCGGAATTCGCGGAAGAGAAGGTCTTCGATTCGATGCTCAATGCCGCGACGCGGATTCACCCGGACCTTGCGGCGCGCGCGCGCCGGCTGGGCGAGGAATTCTCCGCCGAAGGACCCGAGAGCCTGCTGGTCGATTACACGCGACTTTTCCTCGGCCCCTCCCATATCATCGCCAAGCCGTACGGATCGGTCTGGCTGGAGGGAGAGGAGACCCTCATGCGGGACTCCACGATGGCGGTACTCGAGATGTACCAGGAGGGCGGATTCGAGATTGACGAAGATTTTCGCGAACTGCCCGATCACATTGCGGCCGAGATGGAGTTTCTCTATCTGCTCATTTACCGGGAAAATGAGGCGCGCCGCAATGACGACCCGGAAGCGCTGACGGCAATGGCCGGTCTTCGAAAACGTTTCCTCGACGAGCACCTCGGGTCCTGGGTCAGTCCTTTCACAGCGGCCGTCAAGGCCGGCGCACAAAGCGGTTTTTACCGCGAGCTTGCCGAACTCACCGACCGTTTCGTCAAGATGGAAGCGAGCGAAGACAAGGCCGCGTGATCTTCGGGCGAAGCGCGCTCAAGCTGGGGTGGGGCGGTAGAGGGAAGGGCTACCACGATCCGGTCTATAGCGTTCTTCAGCGTCGGGCGCGCTCCTCCAGGAATACCGTGAGCACATCGGCTAGGTCCGGGTGGCTGATTTCTTCCAGGTCGTAGCGGACACGGCAGTAGGGTTGGGAGATTTGTATCAGGCGGGGCAAATCGACCGGTGTGGCAACAACGACCGTCTCGCAAGGAATAGCCGAGATGGTAGCGGCGAGGTCTCGGAGCTGGGATGGAGAATAGCCCATGGCGGGAAGCGCAGATGTGATCGACGGATATCGAAGAAATATTTCCCCCAAGCTTCCCTGGGCATAGGGGCGGGGATCCACCACTTCCTGAGCCCCATACCGTCGGGCGGCAATCACGCCCGAGCCATACCCCATCTCGCCGTGGGTCAGCGTCGGCCCGTCTTCAATGACCAAAACCCGTCGGCCGCGGATCATCTCCGGACGATCCACTGAGACCGCGGAGCGCGCCTGAATCACCGTAGCGGTCGGGTTGACCAGGGCGATGTTGGACATGACCTGCGCCACGCCGATGAGCGGCGCAGAATCGAGTTTGTTTACCACCAGAACGCGGGCGCGGCGGAGGTTGGTCTCGCCAGGATGATAGAGTAGTTCGTGTCCGGGGCGATGGGGGTCGAGCAGCACGACCTCCAGATCGGGACGGAAGAAAGGCCAATCGTTGTTGCCTCCATCCCAGAGGATGATGTCGGCCTCCCTCTCCACGGCGCGAAGGATGCGCTCGTAGTCCACCCCGGCGTAGACGACGACTCCTTGACGGATGTGCTGCTCATACTCCTCTCGTTCCTCGACCGTGCAATTTTGCCGGTCGCAGTCTTCGACGGAGGCGAAGCGTTGCACGGCCTGTTTGGCCAAGTCGCCATAGGGCATAGGGTGGCGCACCACCACCGGCTTCAACCCGCGCTCGCGCAAGAGCGTGGCCAGCCGGCGTGTCACTGCCCCTTTCCCACAGCCTGTCCGCACCGCACAGACTGAAATCACCGGGCGCACAGAGGTGAGAAAGCTGTGCTCCGGTCCGATCAGCCGAAAGTCAGAGCCGCAGGCGAGAACGCGTGAGGCCAAGTGCATGACCGTAAGATGCGAAACATCGCTGTAAGCAAAGACGACCTGATCGATGCGCTCGTTGCGGATCAGGAATTCCAATCTCTCTTCGGGATAGATCGGAATTCCCTCAGGGTATCTTAGCCCGCTCAAGGCGGGAGGATAGAGGCGGTTTTCGATCCCAGGGATTTGCGCCGCCGTGAATGCAACCACCTGATAGTCGGGATTGTCACGGAAGCAGACGTTGAAGGTGTGAAAGTCTCTCCCCGCCGCGCCCAGGATTAATACCCGCTCCACGGCCATGGGGCTTTTCCTTTCACAGGTGAACGCCCAAAATAGCAAAACCCTTTTGCTTGAGCGCATCAGCGATGCGCTCGGGGTCAGCAGTTCGCATGCGCAGGTAGCAAACCGGACTCTCGCCCCACTTCTCGCGGTACGTTCCAAGCCCGAGAACCTCTCCCTCGTGCTCCGAGACGATTTTTGAGGCGTTGGCGAGGTCGTGTTCTTCTCCCTCCAGCAACAGGTCGATGCGGCTGGTACCTTCTTGTGAGGCGCCCATGACGTCGAGGAAAGCCTGGAGGATGTCGCTGGTGGTGATGATGCCGACCAATTTTTTATTCTCGACCGCAGGGAGACCGCCGATTTTGTGCTCGAGCAGTAACTGGGCAGCTTCCTCCAGAGTGGATTGCGGGCTAACGGTTACCAGTTTTTCCGACATCGCTACATTCACCTTGGTGCGCTCCAGAAATCCTCTGTGCTCCCGCAGATCGCGATCGGTGACGATTCCGATCAGCGTTCCGTCTTTAACGACCGGCAGACGGCGGAACCGGCCCACCTTCATCTTCTCCTGCGCCGTGGTGAGATAGTCCTCCGGGGCGACTGTTACCGGGTTCCTACGCATCCTTTTCCCGACCAGCATCTTGTTCTTCCTTTTTTATTCACTTCATTCATCAAACCGCAGCCCCAGCTTCTCCATTTTGCGGTAAAGCGTAGAGAGGCTAAAGCCCAGGAGTTCCGCCGCGCGCTTCTTGTCGCCGGCGGTTTTTTCCAGGGTCCTTTCGATATGGTTTTTCTCAAACTCCTTGAGCGACTCTTCGAGGTTACCGTCCAGAGTAACTTCCTTATCAGGGACCTCCTGGCTAGGCAGATCGGCAGACGTGATCCACTCGCCATTGCCCAGGATCATGGCCCGCTCCAGGATGTTATCGAGCTCACGGACGTTTCCTTTCCAGGGAAGCGACAGGAGAATCCTCATGGTTGCATTGTCCACCCCCTTGTAGTTTTTCTTCATTTCCACGTTATGGCGGCGGATCAGGTGCTCTACCAATAAGGGAATATCCTCGCGTCTCTCGCGTAACGGGGGAATGTGTATGCCGATGACGTTCAGCCGATAATACAGGTCTCCCCGGAAGCGGCCGGCATCAACCTCTTCTTTGAGGTCGCGGTTGGTGGAGGCCAGAATGCGAACATCCACGTGGGCGGGGTTGCTGGAGCCCACGGCCAACACTTTTTTTTCTTCAATGACCCGCAGGAGTTTCGGCTGCAGGCTCAACGGCATCTCGCCGATCTCATCGAGAAAGATCGTGCCTTCGCGCGCCCGTTGAAACAGCCCCTCCTGAGAGCCAACGGCGCCAGTGAAAGCGCCTTTGACGTAACCAAAGAGTTGGCTTTCGAGCAGAGTTTCCGGGATCGCGCTGCAATTCACCGGAAGGAAAACCTTGTCTTTGCGGGGGCTTTGCATATGGATGGTGCGGGCCACAACTTCTTTTCCCACTCCGCTCTCGCCGGTGATAAGGACAGTGGAGGGGGTGGGGGCAACCTTTTCTATCAGCATTAAGATTTCTTGCATCACCTGGCTTCGCCCCACCGGCTGATCCGAGGCGAAATGTCTGTTGATTTCCCTCCTGAGCATTTGGATCTCCCAGGCGAGGTTCCTGTGGTTCATGAGATGATGTATCTTGCGCAGCACCTCCTCAAAGATGAGCGGTTTCAGGATGTAGTCCTGAGCGCCTAGACGCATCGCTTCTATCGCCGTTTCAACCGAGGCATGGGCAGTTATGAGGATCACGAGGGTTTGCGGCGAAATTTCCCGAACGTGTTTCAGTACCGCCAGCCCGTCAGCTCCAGGGAGCACTAGGTCCGTCAAGACAAGGTCCAGATCAAGCTCTTCCGCCAGCTTTATCGCAGCTTTTCCATCGCCAGCCTCGTGAACCTGGTAGCCTTCTTCACGCAAAAGCTCGCAAAGGCTTTGTCGAGCAGTTTCTTGATCCTCAACCACAAGGATGGTTCCAATCATGCCAATAGCCCCTCTCTCATTTTTTCATTATTGCGAAAAAAGCATCCCTTTTTGTCAGAAACGCGGTAAAATAAGAAAAACTCCTTAGATTTCACGGGCTGATGCACTGATATTGTGGAAAATCGCAAATCCTATGCCACTGTCCCTAGGAGGGTTTCATAGAGGGCCCGGTCAAGGATTTGCCGTAGGATGGGTACGCAGGGGCAGGCTTAAGCAAAAAACGGTTCCTTTACCCCGCTCGCTGGCATAGGTAATGGTCCCTCCGTGGGCTGAGACAATTTGCCGGACTATTACCAGTCCGAGCCCGGTGCCCCAAGTCTTGGTCGTGGCAAAAGGCTCAAAGATATCGACCCCATCCGGAATGCCGAGCCCGGTATCTACCACCTCCAGGACTACCTGCTCCTCAGCATTGTGCGCCCGCAGAGTGAGTGTTCCACCCTGAGGCATTGCCTCTACAGCGTTGTTGCATAGGTTCAGCAGGGCCTGCTTGAGTTTCTCACTGTCTGCCATGACCAGGTGTAAATCCGCAGGGAAGGCTTCCTCCACTTCGATGCCCAGCGTGGCATAGCGAGGCCTTTCGATATAGAGGACTTCTCCCGCCACAGCAGCGAGCGCGGTTGGCCGGAAGTTGTACTTTTCGCGCCGCGAGAGAGAACGGAACTCGTGGAGAAGTTGGTTGAGGTGGGTGATCTCGTCTTTGAGAGTCTGCATGGGAGATTTTACCGTGTCGTCCGGCGTATCCGCATGTTTGGCTAGGCGCCGCTCGAGAAGCTGAACGGTCATGTACATCCCATTAAGCGGATTGCCGATCTCGTGCGCAAGCTTGGCAGCCGTGGTGCCAATAGCGGCTAAGCGTTCGGTCTCGATCAACTGCTCTTGGAGTCTTACTTTTTCAGAGATATCGCGGAAGAAGGCGCCGTAACGGGCCTCTTCACTCTCTCCGGCTGCAACTTCTGTGACCGCGAGTTCGACGGGGAATACCTCTCCGTTCCGGCGCCGCGCCACCACAGTGCGGATGGGGTCAATGGCGATGCCGGAATAGGCATAGCTCGGGTCACTGATGTTGGTTGCTGGCGGCCGCTTGGCCACGCTCTCCCGCAGCGCTTCGTTCGGGCGCGGCGGCGCCCCGTCCGCCGGGTGTGTGGCGGGAGAGCTGCTCGGGGCGGGCAGATTCATCGCGAGCAGTTGTGCTGCACTCGCGCTCACCGGCATGAATTCGCACATGGGGCCGCTCAGCTCAGGTAATTGCTCCCAGGCAACCAGCCGCTCGCTTCCGAATTCTATGGTCTTTCGGGTTTCCTTTTGGCCGGTTCCGCTCCCGCTGGATAGAACCAGCGCGGCGAAGGTGGCCAGAAGGGCCAGCAGCGCGGACAAATAGAGCCCACGAAGGGAAATTACCCTGCGGGTGGACATTGATTTCCTCCTTCACTCAGGTGTCAAGACTAGTAGCCCCTGAGGGGTGCTGAATGATGTAACATTCCTGAC
>MGRY01000062.1 GCA_001799045.1 Deltaproteobacteria bacterium RIFCSPLOWO2_02_56_12
AGAGCAGCACGCCCGCACCCATGAGTAACCCACCCAAGCCGATGGCCAACAGCACCGGCCAGCGCAGTCCCTGAGTCTTTTCCTGTTCGCCCTCGTAGGCGCGAATGCGCTCAGCAGTGGAGGGCTCAATCAGTTTCGCGCTCGTCCATCGCTCAAGGTAATATTCCCAGCGCTCAGCCATTCATCCTCTTCGCAAGTCCGTATGCTACATCAGTGATGTCTTTGACTCCAAAGCAAATTTTATTGTGATTCCGATGCCTTGGCAAGGAAAATTTTAGGCCTGTGAATGCCGACGGACACTGCAAGTTTTGTCAGTATAGGCATCCTTGCGGGCTCAAAAGGGAAGGCTCAGCGTTTGTACAGCCGGTCGAAAAATTTCTCGTCATCCAGCTTCTTGAGAAAACTCGTGTCGACGAAGTCTTCCGGCCGGGCAGTCTTGGCCTTGGGATTTTTTACCGCAAGCTCGTCCAGAATGGTCTTTATGCCGGGCAGCGTCGGGTAAGCCTTCTCGGGGACGATTTTGAGGGCGATCTCCCTGTAGGTCTCCTCCAGCGCCTCTCGATCCGTGGTCTGAAGATATTTGCTCATGATCTTGATGCTCGGCTCTTTCTCTGTTTTGTAGAAATGAATCCCCTCGACGAGCGACTTGACCGCCGCCGCGATGACGTCGCGATGTGATTTGATATACGCCCTGGTCGTGACCAGCGCCGTGAGCTGGAAGGGAATATTCAACTGGGCCATGTCGATCAGAGTATTAAATCCCAGCTTTCGCGTCGTTACGGTGAAAGGTGGGGTAATGATGGTTGCCTGGACGTTTTTTGACTGCAGCGCCACGAAGCGAGCGGTCTGGGCGCCTATTTGAAGCAGCGTGACATCTTTCTCGGCGTTCAAACCGACTTTGGCGAGCGCCATCCGCACGCCGAGATCGGTAGCGCTGCCGAACCGGCTGACGGCTATTTTCCCGCCCTTGAGTTGCTCTACCTTCTTGATTTCCGGAAGAGAAACAAGGCTGTAGGGGAAGGTGTTGAGGAAGCTCGCGATGATCGGGACATCGGCGCCGGCAAGGCTGCTGGCGACCGCGGTCGAGCCGTCGGCCACGACCATGGCGACATCCCCTCCCATCATGGCTTGAAGTCCAAGCGAGCCGCCGGCGGTGAAGATGAGGGAGACGTCGAGATTATTTTTTCGGAAAAAGCCCGCCTCCTTGGTGATGATCAGGACCGCCTGATACGGGCTCGTCGCCGTATAGGCAAGGTTCACCTTGGTCATCTGGGCCCCGGCGTGCGGGGCGGGAAAAGAGAGGAGCCATAGAAAGAGAAACGCGCCAACGATTTTTTTCATATTATTCCCTCGCGCATCTAAGTCGTCCTAGAATTTTGAGCCGGTGTCACAGAGCGAGTCCCCAAAGGCAGCGCATCATGCTTTGAGATCAGGCTCGTACGCCAGCGCCGATTTGATCGCGGCGTCGATGTTGCGCGCCATCGGGTTGCGCATCTCTTCGCTTACGTGGGCAATGGCGCCGAGCGTCCTGCCTATCAGGGCGAAAGCCTTGGTAATTTGCCAGGGCAATCCCATGTCCAGGGCTGTGGCTGCGATGGCCCCTGTCACATTGATGGGCAAGCGTCTTCCATGCCGCGCCTCCGCCGTATGTGAGATCCGTTGCAGCAATTCGCAATAACGTCCGAAGACTTCAGTCTCCCGGGCTATCAGAAACAAACGCTCGGCTCGCGGGTCTCCTTCGGCGTGCGTACGGTGACCAATGCCGGGGAGCCGCTGCTTTCTCTCCGCATAGCGGTTGACGACCGATGCCGCAATCGCGTCGAGGTCGCCCTCCTTTGTCTCCCGCGGAAATGCCTCGTGCAGCATCTTCGCCGACCATTCCGAGGAGCCCAGATGAACGCTGCCGGCCCCTAAAATAGCCGCGGCCACCGCGCCCTGGATCGCCTCCGGAGCGGTGTGGTAGGTGAGCCGGGCAACCACGGCGCTGGAGACCATGCCGTGCTCTACCAGAATGGTAAGGAGGGCGTCGGTCATACGGATCTGCCCGGGCGTTGGGAGGCGGCCCATCAGCATCAGAAAGGTCATCTGGCTAAAGGTAATCTTTCCCACCAGCTCTTCGGTCAGGTCATAACCACGAACCAGAATACGATGGAGCTCGGCCTTTCCCAGGGCGGTAACGATTTTGGGTTGATTGCTCATGGGGACTCCTTCTTGCCGGTGGACGGTAGTAAAAAAGCTTCTTTGAGCAGACATATGAGAAGGTTGTGCTTCTGTCAAGCCTTGATCATTTTGGATTGAATCGAACAATTTAGAATCTAAAATCCAAAATCGAAAATCGGAGGCTATTGCAGCGGAAGGGCGGTTCGAGTTAAAGTCGCGCCCAACGATCCGGGCTATTGAGATCAAAAATTTATTAGGGAGGTGTTTTTATGGTCAATTTTGCATCGAAGCTCACCTTCGGTCCTGCCACGGCGGATTGGCAGCAACGGCTAAACGTGGAGCGCATGCGGCAATATCGGATGGAACGAGCGAGGAAGATCATGCGAAAAAACGGCATCCCCGTTCTACTCGAGGCCGGCGGCACGAACATTCGCTACCTCACGGCGCTTCGGGGTTTCGCCTATCCCATGTGTCGTTTTGTGCTTTTTTTCGCGGAACACGATCCCGTCATGTACGAGCACAACGGTTATTACCACATGATGCCCGATCAGGCGCCGTGGATCAAAGAGTGGCGTCCTGCCCGCTCATGGCTTACGGGCGCGTGTGGGATTGAGGCCTCTCAGGATGAGGCGAAACAGTTTGCCGCCGATATCAAACAAGAGCTCCAGAGCCGCGGCCTGCTGGGCGAGAAACTGGGCCTGGGCGGATTCGACGGCATCGCCCGGGAAGCGCTGAATGCCGTGGGCATCAAAAATATCGTCGATAGCCGAGCCACCATGCTCGAGGCCAGGTCGATCAAGAACCAGGACGAAATCGATTGCCTGAAGACGGCGGCCGCGATTGTCGATGGCGTCTGGTACCGCATCTGGGAAAACTTAAAGCCCGGAATCAAGGATACTGATTTGGCAACCGTTGCCTCTGCTGCGGGGTATGAATACGGCGCCGAAACGGCAGTGCCCGGGGGCTGGCGCACCGGACCAAACACGTTTGACCGCGCCTTCCATCAGTCCAGCCGGATCATCCAGGTGAGTGATTTGGTCTATGGCTCGCTGTGCGGCCTCATCTATATGGGCTACGGGACTTGCACCTATCGCAGTTTCATTGTGGGTAGGAAGCCTACGGACAAGGAGAAGGACTGGTATAAGAAGGTGCTGGATCGGATCAACGCCATCATTGAGGAGATAAAACCCGGGAAAACAACGGCGGACGCCGCCAAGCATTTTCCTCCGGCCTCTACCTGGGGCTACAAAGAAGAAGTCGAGCTCCTCGCGAGCGAGATCGGCCACGGCATCGGGCTGGGGGGTGGAGGCAGCAGCGGCTACGATATGCCCATCATCAATCGGCAGTGGTCCTTGAAGTTCCCCCAGGTTTTCGAAGAGGGGATGACTATCGCGGTTGAGTCGCGGGAAGGGGAGAGGCGCGTGGGCGGGATTCGACTGGAAAATATGCTGGTGGTGACCAAGGATGGGGCCGAGATCATGGACCGTTTCCCGCGCGATGAAATTCTGGTGGCTCCGCGCTGACAAAAGAAAAAACCTATGCCCGTCAGCGCAATTACGGACATCACGGTCGTTGAATGCTCCACTTTCGTGACGGGTCCCTACGCAACGGCCCTCCTGGCGGATCTTGGGGCGCGCGTTATCAAGATTGAGGCTCCTCCAGAGGGAGATCCTTATCGCTATTTTGCCCCGGATCCTCATTTTAGTCCGAACTTCGCTCACCTCAACCGCAACAAAGAGAGTTTGGCGCTGGATCTCAAGGCCAAAGAGGGAAAAGAGATCTGCACCGAGCTGATTAAGAAGGCGGACGTCTTTGTGGAGAATTTCCGCCCCGGCACGGCGGAGCGCCTCGGCCTGGGCTTCGAGGAGTTGCGGCCGCTGAATCGCGGTTTGGTTTACTGCTCGATCTCGGCATTTGGCCGGAGCGGGCCCTACGTGGATAAGCCCGGCTTCGACACACTGGGGCAGGCCATGAGCGGCCTTTTGAGCGTGCTCACGGATCTCGACGATCCCAGGGTGATGGGGATAGCGCTTTCGGATTACATTACCGGTCTCTCTGCGGGGTACGGGATTCTGGGAGCGCTGCTTGCGCGGGAAAGGACGGGAGACGGCTCGAGAGTAGAAACTTCCTTGCTCCAGGCTACCCTTGCCTTTATCGGAGAGACGGCAGCAGGTTACCTTAGAACCGGTGAGATTCCCGACCGGATCGCCCGGGTCAAGAACGCCCACGCATTTGCCTTTTTGGCCAAGGACAGGTTGCCGCTGGTGATTCACTGTTCGGTCCCGGAGAAGTTTTGGCTTGGACTCCTGCAGGCGGTGGATCGGAAAGAACTCGCGGAAGATAAAAGGTTTAGAAGTAGAAACAGCCGGCGCGACAATTATGCGGATCTGCACGCCGAGCTTGCGGCGATCTTTTCTACCGGAACGAGGGACGAATGGTTAAAAAGGCTGGAAGAGAACGACGTCCCTGCAGGGCCGTTATACAATATGGCGGAGGTCCTGGGCGATCCCCAGGTCAAGCATTTGGGGTTGGTTGAAGAGATCAAGCATCCAAAAGCAGGGGCGTTAAAGTTCGTGAGCTCTGCAGTCAACTATGCAGACCTGCCTAGGAAAAGAGCCAGTGCGCCGCCCCTGCTCGGAGAACAGACTACGGCCATTTTGACTGAGCTTGGCTATAGTCAGGCGGCTGTCGAAGAGCTGGCAAGGCAGGGCGTTGTTAAGGTGGTTCAGGGTTAAAGGGTTTAAGGGTTACAGGTCCAAGGGTTGACAGACTGTTGAAAAAGTCCCAAGTGGTCATTCTAAGGAGCCTAAGGCGACGAAGAATCTCTATTGACCTGGAGATTCTTCGCGTTGCTCAGAATGACAAGACTGCCAAGAGGAAATTTCGGCGCTCTGTCGAAAGGGAAACAATATGATCTATGATATTGAAATAAACTCCGCGGCCCACTATCCGGCTGCCGGTGTGATCGATCTGGTGGAGATCGCTGAGGGAGTGGGATTTGGCGCTTTTTGGAAAGGGGAGTCCAACAGCACGGATCCTCTGGTGCTCATTTCCGCCGCTGCCGGCCGCACCAAGACGATCAAGCTCGGGACCGCCATCTACCATATATATGGAAGAAGCCCGGTAACGTTGGGTATCCAGTCAGCCACCTTACAGGATCTTTCCGGCGGGCGGCTTCTCTTAGGACTCGGGGTAGCCAACAAGAGCATCGCGGGCTGGCACGGCGGCGTCTTTGACCGTCCGCTCAAGCGCGCGCGCGAGTACGTAGAGATCGTCCGTAAAGTCGCCGCCGGCGAGCGGGTGGAGTACGAGGGAGAAATCTACCAGACCGGCAAGCGTTTCCAGCTTTCGTGGAAGCCGAGCCATCCAAACGTTCCTATTTACCTTGCGGGCCTCGGTCCTCAGATGACAAAGCTGGTCGGAAAAATAGCCGATGGGGTAGTCATCAACATGGCGACCCCTGCTAAGATTCGTGAGATCGCGGCGCGGGTGCGGGAAGGCGCCAGAGAGGCCGGCCGTGATCCGAGCAAGATCGAAATTATCGCGAAGAGTCGAGTCTCTCTTAATCCGGACCGTGCGCTTGTCCGCTCGCGCCTCCGTCAAGTCCTGACATTCTATAACATTGCCGACCACTACAGTGACATGCTCAGGGGAATGGGCTTTGAGTCCGAGGTCAACGCGATTCAGGCCGCCTTTCAGGAGGGCGGCTTCAAGGCAGCGATGGCGGCATTGACGGACAGCTATATGGACAAACTTCCGGTTGTTCCCGGCACTTCGATTGAGGAGATTAAGGAAAAGCTGCTTCCCATTGTCGAGGCTGGCGCGACGCGTCTGGTGATTCCCTATGTGCCGGTGACGGAACCGGCCGTGGAGGACGCACGAAGATTTTTGCAAGCGTGGGGCAAATAAAGTAAAAAGGTAAAAGTAAAAAGGCAAAAAAACAACGGGAAACAGGTAAAAGGCAAAGTCAGGAAAGGAGGATGTCACTTCTTTTTTTTACTTTTGACCTTTTACTTTTTACTTACCCGACTTTAGGAGGGGTTATGTGTGATTTCGCTGCTGACGCAGAGGCTGCGGCCAGTCTAATGGTGGGGCGGACCCTGAGCGTGGAGCGGGTGCGCCAGCTCAATGCCAAGGACTATTTTTATCAGATGCTCAAAGACAACCCGGAGATGCTCAAAATCTATCCGGGGATCGAAAATGAGCTGCTTCGGGGAGCGATTGACTGCCACATACATGGTTATCCCGACTTCGTCCACCGTTCTCAGGATATGATCGGGATTGCCATCGAGGCATCCAAGGCCGGCATGCGCGCTCTCGCGTTCAAAGACCACTGGAACATCAGTTGCAACGCTGCCTACCTGGCGCAGCGCCACGTCGATTATCTGGTCGAGAAGGGGGAGCTGCAGCACCGGGTCGAGATCTATGGCGGGGCCGGCACCTGCCACGGGATGAATCCTGAATATATCCGCGTCGCGCTGCAGTAC
>MGRY01000063.1 GCA_001799045.1 Deltaproteobacteria bacterium RIFCSPLOWO2_02_56_12
CCTCGTCCTCGCGCACGTTCTTGTCGATGAAGGCAACCCCTTTTTGAGAAAGAAACTCTTTCTCTTTGTGACAGGGGCCTCAGCCAGGCTGGGTAAAGACAACCACTGATACAGCCATACTTTAACCTCCCGAAAAAAATACCGCAGCTTTCTATATCATCTCCCCCTGGAATTAGCAAAACCCGCGAATACTCGATAGTGGTTCAATTTGAAAAGAAAAGGAGAGGGAATGTCATTCTGAGCCGGAGCAACGCGGAGGTGAAGAATCTCGCTAACTCCCTGACACTCCGTGAGATTCTTCGGCCTGCGGCCTCAGAATGACAGTCTTTTGATGTTTCGTTCAGAACAGAACCGAATGAAACTGCACCACTACCGAATACTCGATTTCCTTTTAAAAAAAACCGCCATCTGGTAGGGTAGGCCCGGTCATGAGGCCTAAATTCACCAATACCGCCTCCCTTCTAAGGGCCGCTGCTGCAACTCTCGTCCTCGCCTTCTTTATCGCACTCACGGCGTGGACAACCGAGCTTCCTTCTCCGGTTCGCCATGCCTCAGAGGAGATCCTTAGACACGTCCGCTATCTCGCCTCTGACGGGCTCATGGGGCGCGGTGTGGATAATCCCGGCATCGACCTGGCGAGGGACTACATCGCAGCAGAGTTCAAAAGATACGGGCTGGTTCCAGGCGGGGAAAACCGGACCTTTCTCCAGACGCTGGAGGTAGTCACGGGCGCAAAAATCAATGAGCCGAGCGCTCTGAGCTTCGGGAACGGTCCGCCACTGGTTCTGAACGAGGAATGGATACCGTTCGGCCTTTCCCGTTCCGCTAAAATCGAGGGTGAGGTTGTCTTCGCCGGATACGGGATCACGGCCAGGGATTACGGCTACGATGACTACGCCAACCTGGACGTGAAAGATAAAATCGTCCTGGTTTTACGCTACGAGCCGCCGCCGAAGAATGAGAAAAGCCCTTTTCAGAAAGCCCCCCGCTACTCGAACTATGCGACTCTGCTCTCCAAGGCCGCCAATGCCCGCAATCACGGCGCGATTGGTATGATCCTTGTGGATCTCTATCCGTTGCGTGAAGGGGAAAAAGAGCTGATCCCGATAAGGCGCACTCTTGGACGGAGCGACACCGGCATCGTCGCCGCCCAGGTCAAACGGCAAATCGCGGAAGAACGTCTTCATGAGATCGGGATTTCTCTGCGCGAGCTGAAAGAGAAAATCGACAGGGAAGAAAGACCCGCTTCTTCCCCCCTGCCCGGTCTCAGAGTTTCCGCACACGTCGCTCTGGAAAAGATAACCAGGAAGACCGACAACATCATCGGCGTCCTCCCCGGCTCCGATCCGGAACTAAAAGGGGAGAATATCGTCATTGGCGCTCATTACGATCATATCGGCCTGGGATACTACGGAACGCGCGATACGACCGTGGAGGGACAGATCCACAACGGCGCCGATGACAACGCATCGGGAACCGCCGTGCTGATGCATCTGGCGGAGAGCTTGAGCCGCCGGTCACAGAAGCTCGCCAGGAGCGTCGTTTTTGTCGCCTTTACTGCGGAAGAGTTGGGAACCTATGGATCCAACTATTATGTGAGTCATCCACCTTTCCCGATCGATTCCACCAAAGCGATGCTGAATTTGGACATGGTAGGACGAATGAGAGATAACCGCGTAACGGCGGCGGGCGTTGATACGGCCAAAGAGTTCCGTGCCATAGTCACGGCGGCCGGCCAAGAGGTTGGGATTGAGATTGTCCCCTCACCGAGAAGTATCGGCGGCAGTGATCATGTTCCCTTCTACAACAAGAATATCCCCGTCCTGCACTTTTACACCGGCGCTCATGAAGACTATCACCGGCCCACGGACGACTGGGAAAAACTCAACATCGAAGGGATGATGAAGGTAAGCAACGTGGTTTTAGCGCTCCTGGACAAAATTGCCGCGTCGAAGGAGTCGCCGACATTTGTCCACCTGTCTCCCAGCCCGCCCCGCTCCTGAACTAACCCCGCTTCTCCCCGCCGGGCTTCAGATCCTTGATAATCACCCTCAGAGCACCTTTCCTCCCTGGGGATCGATCGTCATAAATGAAAAGATGGGACAGGATATGGCAGAGAGCCTAGAGCTATGGTATGGATGGAAAGCTGACTCAGTTACCCCAAGGAGGATTAAGATCTATGATCAAGCTTTACACCTTTCCCCCATCGACCAACTCGCGCAAGGTAAGAATCGCCCTGATCGAGAAAGGATTGGAGTTTGAAAGAATCAACATCGACCTCTCGAAGAAGGAACAGAAAAATCCGCAGTATTTGAAGATTCATCCTTTTGGGCAAGTGCCGGCCCTTGATGACGAGGGGTTCATTATCTACGATTCCACGATAATCAACGAATACCTTGAGGACGAATATCCTTATCCCCCTCTTCTTCCCAAAGACTCCGAAGGCCGAGCGCGGGCGAGGTTGATGGAAGACTTCCGCGACACCCATTTCAATCCCCACTTCGTCGAGATCATCCACGAGGTCCGCAAGCCGGAGGGCCAGAAGGACTTAAAGCTCATTGAGCACGCCAAGGCGGAGATCACCAAGTGTTTTGAGCGGATCGAGAAGGAACTGGAAGGAAAAGAATATCTCGCCGGGACCTTCGGTCTTGCGGACATCGCCTACATGTCCAATATCGATCTGCTGGAGCGCTTTCAGATTCCCGTAGAGTCAAAATACCAGAACATGCTGGCCTGGATAGAGCGACTCAAGACAAGGCCGAGCTACGCCGCGTCGGCAAGCTAGGGCAAGAATCGAAGATTGAAGATGGAAGATGGAAGATAGAGGATGGTAGATCGATCATCGATCATCGATCCTCAATCCTCAAAAGCGCCTATCATATTCGCCTGGCTCGTCCATCTCTATACCGCCTCAGGGGCCGTTCTCGCCTTTTTTGCCCTGCTTTTCATTGAACAGGGAAAATTTCCGGAGGCCTTCTGGCTCATGGCGCTGGCAGTGCTGATCGATGCCTCCGATGGGACCCTGGCGCGCCTGGTCCGCGTGAAGGAGAGTATTCCGTGGTTTGACGGTGACCGCCTCGAGGACATTGTCGACTATCTAAACTACGTGCTTGTCCCTTCCCTGTTCTTGATTCGGGCCGATCTCCTGCCACAAGCAGACGCCCTATGGCTCGCGGCAGTGCCCTTAGTAGCGAGCGCCTATGGCTTCTGCCAGAAGGAGGCCAAGACTGAAGACCATTTTTTTCTCGGCTTTCCCTCTTATTGGAACATCGTCGCCTTTTATCTCTACGTCCTGCAGATGCCCCGCTGGATAAATGCCTTTCTCATCCTGATCCTCTCTGCCTTGGTGTTTGTCCCGATCAAGTACCTTTACCCGAGCCGGAGCCCTGTGCTGCGCGGCCTGACGGTTATCCTGGGAGCCGTCTGGGGAATTCTCATTTTCATCATGATCCACTCCCTGCCGGAACCTCCCCTGCTTATAGTTCGGACCTCGTTGTTATTCCCCGCCTATTATTTCGTTCTCTCTTTCTGGATCGCGGCCCGAAAAAAGATATCTTAGTCAGGCATCATAAGAACAAAGATGAGACATAAAAACTTATCAAAACTGTTTTTGTTCCTGGCAGTGGTAGCCGCTTTGTCGGGCCGCTTGCTTATTGCATTCTTCAACACGGCCCCGAGCGAGGCGGCTCAGCCCGCCGCCCCGAAATACGTCTTTATTTTTCTGGCCGACGGCGCCGGCGTCACCCACATGGAAATTACCCGGCTGTTTAATCAGCACGTGCACAAGGAAGGGTTGGTTATCTCCGACAAGATCATGAAAGAAGGCTTCGTCGGGCTGCTCACTACCCACGCGGCAAATTCGCTCGTGACCGATTCATCAGCGGGTGCCACAGCCCTTGCTTGCGGCTGTAAGGCCAAAAACGGGGCGGTCGGTATGTGCGAAGACGGCAAGATGCCTAAAACCGTCATGGAAATAGCCAAGGAACAAAACATGCGTGTCGGTCTGGTCACCAACTCCACGGTCTATGATGCGACCCCGGCCGCTTTCGCGGGTCATGTTACCAACCGCAACTTATACAGCGCCATCCTGGAACAGTATCTCAGCCTGGAGCCCAATCTCTTGCTCGGCGGCGGCGGAGACCAGTTTCTCCCCAGAAGCCACCCGGGCAGCCGCAGGCGGGACGACAGCGACGTGATCGCCACGTTCAAAAACAAGGGCTATGCCTATGTCTCAGACCGGCAAGGATTGTCAGAGAGCAAAGGCGGTAAAGTGCTCGGGCTCTTCTCCCTTAAGGATATGAGCTTTGAGCTTGACCGGGACAAGGATAAGCAACCTTCTCTCTCCGAGATGACTCGGGCCGCCATCCGGCTGCTTCAGGAAGGGAACGACAGAGGCTTTATCGTCCTTATCGAGAACGAAAACATCGACAGCGCCGCGCACATGCTGGACGCCGCCTCCGTGATCCAGGCCTACCGTGAGTTTGACCGCTCCGTTGGGCTCGCCTACGAATTTTATAAGAAACATCCGGCGGATACCCTGATCCTGGTTACCTCAGACCACGAGACCGGCGGAATGGGTTTTACCGGCTATCCCCCCTTTGAGAGCCTAAAAAAAATCGCCTCGATCCGAATCTCGCTTTCCAAAGCGGTTGAGCTACTGGGCCCGAAGCCTTCCGCCGAGGCAGTGGATCAACTCGTAGCGGAACATTTCAAGGGTTTTGTCCTGGCTCCCGAATTCAAAGAAGCGATCATCAAAAGAAAACCTCATGGCCCTACTTTTCGGTCTAACCCCACGGCCGCGGGGCTCAGCGCGATGATCTCCGCTCACACTCAGCTTCACTGGATCTCTTCCGCCCACACAAACCAACCGGTCTTCGTGGCGGCTTTAGGAGCCGGGGCGGAGAGGTTCCGCGGCTACCAGGATAACACCGACTTCGCCAAGCAATTGATCGCCCTTCTCGAACGGAAGAAATAGCTCTACGTCCCGAGGGCGGCAATGCCGGCCTCGGCAATCTCCCGGTCCTCTTCGCTCTTGGCGCCGCTGACACCGACAGCGCCTACGAAATGGCCGGTCACCGAGATGGGAACCCCGCCGGGAAAAGTGACAATCGAGCCGGGGCCGGCAGCCAGAGTAATTGCGAGCGCCTGGTGGTCATCCATATCTCTGCCGCTCGGGCTTTTCTTCCCGCTTGGGTTGCGGGTCAGAGCTGCGCTACGCGCCTTCGCCAGGGCCACAGGGACCGTATGGAGCCTCGCCCCATCATTGCGCATAAATGCCAAAAGATGTCCGCCGTCATCGACCACGGCGATGCTCACGATAACTTTCATGCTCCTGGCCTTTTGCAACGCCGCCTGAAGGATGGTCGCGGCTCCCTCTTCGGTCAATTTGAGAGACGGAACAGTTTTCATACTTGCCTCCTAAAATAATCCTACCACATATCTTGCTCCGCACTGGAGATATGGTATTTGTAATAACAAGTCAATCCGAGGAGGGCGTATGTCTAAGGAAGCCTCCGGCGACCGTCTAGACCGAGTGGGGATTCTGGTCGGCGGCGGGCCGGCGCCGGGTATCAACGGCGTTATTAGCGCCGTAACGTTGGAGGCCCTCAATCGAGGTCACAAAGTCCTTGGCATATACGACGGCTTCCACTGGCTCATGGCCGGCAACACTGAGCGAGTTAAGGCCCTGGATCATGACGATGTCTCCAGGATTCACTTCCAGGGAGGGTCCATACTGAATACCTCACGCGCCAATCCGACAAAAAAGCCGGAAGATATGAGGCGGGTGTTGGCTGCTCTTGAAGATCTTAGGATTGGCTATCTCGTAACCATAGGCGGGGATGACACCATGTTTGCCGCCAGCCAACTGGCAAAGAGCGCGGGCAGCAGGATCCGGGTGTGTCACGTGCCCAAGACCATAGACAATGATCTTCCCCTGCCAGGAGAGATCCCGACCTTTGGCTTCGAGACCGCCCGTCAGCTTGGCTTCACCCTGGTCCAAAACCTGATGGAAGATTCCCGCACCACCAACCGCTGGTATTTCGTCGTGGTCATGGGGCGCTCCGCCGGCCATCTTGCCTTGGGGATTGGCAGGGCCGCGGGCACGACCCTCACGATCATACCGGAGGAGTTTGCAGGTCCCGTTCATATCAACACGCTCTGTGACATTCTGGAAGGAGCCATTTTAAAACGACAGGCCCTGTGGGGCCGCCAAGACGGCGTAGCCGTGATCGCAGAGGGTCTGCTCGAGCGCATTGCAGTCGATGAGCTGACATCTATAGAAGGCGTGCGGATCGTGCGCGACAGCTACGGCCACCTGCGACTTGCGGAAATGGACCTGGCTTTTATCTTAAAGAGCATGGTCGAGCAGCGTCTCGCCGGCCGCAGCAGCCCGATAACCGTCGTGCACAAAAGCATCGGTTACGAGCTGCGCTGCGCGCCACCGGTAGCGTTTGATTGCGAGTACGTCCGTGCCCTGGGCTATGGCGCCATCGAGTTTCTTTTGAACCCGGCCCCTGAATTCTCCAGCGTCAATGGTGTCCTGGCCTGCCTCGACAACGGCAAGCTCCGTTATCTCAAATTCGAGGAGCTGCTCGACCCACAAACCGGCAAAACGCGGGTGCGCCTGGTGGATGTCGGCAAATTCTCTTATCGGATCGCGCGGGAATACATGATCCGTTTGGAAAGAGAAGACTTTGAAAACAAAGAGCGAACGGAGGCCCTGGCCCGGGCGGCATCGGCTCGGGACAAAACGTGCAGCGCTGAAGAATTTCAAAGGAAATTTCAATACCTGGTGACGGAGCTCCGCGGAGGGATTTAACAGGAGGGCCCATGACCACCCGGATAGCTATTAACGGATTCGGCCGGATCGGGCGTTTGTGCCTGCGCTCGATGCTCGAGCGCCATAAGGATCTCTTCTCGGTGGTAGCGGTGAATGACATGGCCGACCTGGAGACTAACGCCCATCTTTTCCAATACGATTCCACCTATGGCGCCTTTTCCGGGAAGCTGGAGGTTGGGGAAGGAGTGCTCCAGGTTGACGGCTGGAATATCGCGGTGCTGAACCAAAAGGACCCTTCCAGGCTGCCGTGGAAAAATCTCGGCGTGGACATTGTCATCGAGTCTACCGGCGTATTCACCGATGCCGCCAAGGTGCGTCTCCATCTCGAGGCCGGGGCAAAAAAAGTGATCATCACCGCACCCGCTCAAAATGAGGACCTCACCGTGGTTCTGGGGGTCAATGATTCTGCCTACGACCCTAAAAGACACCATATAGTCTCCAACGCCTCTTGCACCACCAACTGCCTGGCCCCGGTCGTCAAAACGCTCCATGAAGCTTTTGGCATTGAAAGAGGGCTCATGACCACCACGCATGCCTACACGAACGATCAACGCATCCTTGACCTGATGCATAAGGACCTCAGGCGCGCCCGCGCCGCCGCAATCAATATTGTCCCGACCACTACCGGGGCAGCCAAGGCGATCGGCCTGGTCATCCCCGAACTGCGCGGCAAGCTCCACGGCCTCTCTCTCAGGGTCCCCACGGCGACGGTCTCGGTCGTCGATCTGGTCGCGGATCTCAAACGGCCCGCAACCGCTGAGGGGATCAATAAAGAGATCCGAAAAGCGGCAGAAGGACATCTCAAAGGCATTATGGCTTATTGCGATAAGCCTCTGGTCTCCAGCGATTTTCGCGGCCATCCGGCCTCGGCGATAGTTGATGCGATGTCCACAGTAGTGCTAGAAGGGAAGATGGCAAAGGTGCTTGCCTGGTACGATAACGAATGGGGCTACAGCTGCAGAGTCGGCGACCTTGCGGCGTTGATAGCAAGAAAAATCTAGAAGGAGGCAACCTATGTTAGCCAGAGATATTATGACCAGGGACGTCATCACGGTCAGTTCCGCCACCACGGTCAAAAACCTGGCGAAGATTCTGATCCAGAACCAAATCAGCGGCGCGCCGGTGGTGGATAAAAAAGGCAAGATCCTGGGCGTCGTCTCCGAGGCCGATATTGTTGCCAAGAAGGGAAAACAGGTCAAGGAGATCATGAGCAAAACTATTGTCGGGGTCACCGATGACACCCCCGTAGAAGAGATCGCCACTATCATGACGACGCACAAAATCAAACGAGTCCCGGTGATGCGCGGGAAAAAGCTGGCGGGGATCGTCAGCCGGTCAGATATCGTCGGTGCGAAAGGCAAACAGGTAAAGGACATCATGAGCAAGACTATCGTCGGGGTCACCGATGACACCCCCGTAGAAGAGATCGCCACTATCATGACAACGCACAAAATCAAACGAGTCCCGGTGATGCGCGGGGAAAAGCTGGTGGGAATCGTCAGCCGGTCCGACATCGTCGGCGCGGTCGCCTCGGGCAAACATATCGCCCTGCATACCCCGATCTATGATTTATAACCTCACCGAATAACTCCATCTCCAAGGGAAACTACTTTGCCTATGCCCCGCTTCCTTTCCAGTCTCCGGGTCCGTTTATTGCTTCTCGTCCTCGTCACTGCTTTACCGGGGCTTGGGCTGATTCTCTACGAGGGACTCGAACGGTGGGAATTAGCGACTCATATATCAGAGCAGCGTGCTTTGGATCATGCGCGGGAGATCAGCAGAGAGCACGAGGGACTGATTCAGTCCGGGCACCGTCTCTTGCAAGCTCTAACCGAGATCACTTCAGTTCGCGCCCATGACGGCGAGAGTTGCAACAGGCTTTTTTCCAAAATGGTCAAAGCCCAGCCGGCATTTATGAACCTGGGGGCGGCTAAGCCCGACGGCGACGTATTTTGTAGCGCTATTCCCCTTACGCAACCCGTCAACTTTGCAGATCGGCCCTATTTTCAACAGGCCCTTCGGACCCGTGATCTTGCCGTCAGCGAGTATCTGGTTGGCCGCATTTCCGGTAAACCCAATATCGCCATCGCTTACCCCGCCGTTGACAGCTCCGGCGTCGTGCAGGCGGTGGTCCTTGTTGGATTGAGCCTGGACTGGTTCAACAATTTCGTAGCCGAATTGCGGCTGCCTCAGGGTTCGGTGGCCACCCTAACAGACCACAACGGCATGATCTTAGCCCGATACCCTGAGCCTGAAAAATGGATCGGTAAACTCGTTGCGGATACACCCGTCTTCAAGGCCAGTTTGTCCCATCAAGGTGAGGGAGTCGTGGAGGCTACCGGCCTGGACGGTGCCAGGCACCTGTATGGGTTTACCAAGCTAAGCGGCCTGGGTCCAGGCAGGGATATATACGTGAGCGTCGGGGTTCCCGAAAAAATTGCATTCTCCAAGGTCAGGGAAGCCTTTCACCGCGACCTCACTTTGATCGGAATCGTGCTGGCGTTGTCGCTTGCAGGGGTTTGGTTTGGCGCGGGCCACTTTATAACGCGCCCGGTGAACGATCTGGTAGGAGCGACCAAGCGGCTGGCGGCGGGTGACCTGAGTGCGCGGACCGGACTGTCCCACGGAGAAGGAGAGCTAAACCAACTGGCCCGCTCCTTTGACCAGATGGCCGAGTCTCTAAGACGGATAACTCATCGCAACGAACTGATTCTAAACTCCGCAGGCGAAGGGATTTTCGGCTTGGACTGCGAGGAAAAGGCTACCTTTGTCAACCCAGCTGCGGCAGAAATGCTCGGGCACGAAGTCGAACAATTGATCGGCCAGCCTACACACCCCATTTTTCACCAGTCCAGGCCTGATGGTACTCCCTACCCGAGCGAGGAATGCCCGATCTATGCGGCTCTTAAGGATGGAACCACGCATCACATAACCGACGAGGTTTTTTGGAAAAAGGATGGCACGAGTTTTCCAGTCGAATACATCAGCACGCCTATCAAAGAG
>MGRY01000064.1 GCA_001799045.1 Deltaproteobacteria bacterium RIFCSPLOWO2_02_56_12
AGATTCTAAAGAGGCGGAGCCGAAACAGCCCGATTGGCAAGATGGGCTCTTTGGCGCGTCGCTCCAGCCGGTAAAAGAGGAAAAGCGCGGCAAAGGACGAAAGCAACAAAGCCATGAGAGTCCAGTCCAACCCGAAGGAACTCCTGCGGCTTTCCTCGAGCGCGTAGAACAGCAAGAACAGGCCCGCCAGAAGCGCGGCCGCCCCTTTCAAGTCAACCGGCCCGCGACGGCCAACCTCCGTTTCGGTCAACCCAAAGACGATCAGCGGCGTCGCCGTGAGAGCAATCGGGACGTTGACGAAGAAGATCCAGCGCCAGTTCCAGTATTGGGTGATGATGCCGCCGGCCAAGGGTCCTAGAATCGATGCTACTCCCCAGATGCTGCTGATCAGACCCTGCATCTTCGCCCGCTCTTTGGGGGGAAACAAAAAACCGACAATGATAAAGGAGAGGGCGTAGATCGCGCCGCCTCCGACACCTTGGACGGCGCGGAAGAGGACGAGCTGATTCATGCTCTGGGCCATTCCGCACAGGGCCGAGCCGAGCGTGAACAGGCCGATGCCGATTAGCATGAGGCGACGCCGACCGTAGAGGTCGGAGAGCTTGCCGCAGAGCGGGGTAGCCAGCGCCGATGTCAGCATGTAGGTGGAAAACACCCAGCTGTACAGTTCCAACCCGCCGAGTTTCCCCGCGATAGTCGGCATGGCGGCGCTGACGATAGTGCCGTCAATGGCGAACAAAAAGATGACGAGCATCACCCCTGAAACGGCAACGCCGGTTCCGCTGGAAGGGGGGAACTCTGATGAACTTGTCAATACAACCTTTTCACGCCGACCGTAACGGCGCCGGCGGCTAGAGCGCTCCGGCCAGTCTCCCCTTGTGCACGTAGTGCTCCCACACTTTCGCGGCGCGAAAGTCCGCACGGCCGTAACTTGCGCGCAGCGCAGCCGCTTCATCGCGCGTTAACGGGAGTAATGGACCCAACGCAGCGGCATAGAGCAGGCTCCGGGCGTTTTCCTCAAAGTCGAGGCAGTCCATGAACAGCTCCTGGATGCTGGAAGAAACAGCCACGGTACCATGTGCGCGTAACAGAGAGACGCTATGGTTTCCCAGCGTTTGAGCAAGTGCGCGGCCCTGCTCCACCGTCCGAATATGCGTCGTGTCGGGATGGATAGGCACAGCGTCCATAAAACGGTAAGCGAAGTTGCGCACCGCAAGCAACGGGCGATCGACCACGGAGAATAGGGTGGAGATAGTGGGATGGCCGTGACAGACGGCGAGGGCATCGGGACGGGCGCGGTATACGCAGGTATGAAGCGCGGTCTCGAGCGGCGCCGGCCCTTTACCCTCTAGAACTTTTCCATCCAGGTCGACCACCAGGATGTCGTCTGCGGTGAGCGCCGCCCGGCTGGTATCTTTGGGCTGGATGAGAATGCGGTTGGCGCCGGGTAAGCGGGCACTGACGTGGCCGCTGAAATCCATAATCCCCTCCATCACAAGCAGGCGCGTGCAAGCGGCAATCTCTTCGCGGAGCCGGGTAATGGTTGATTCAGACATGGGGACCTCGCTTTCGTTTAGGCATTAGACCTCATTTTTTCTCCCCAAAAGGCTATCCAACAGGGTCGCGCGTGTCAATCTGGAAGCGGCGCTGGAGAAAACCAGCCCGTTCTCGTTGCTATTTCCTAGAGTGGACGAGCTGCATGAGCTCAGATCCTGACCTGCGCCTTGAAGTGCTCCCAGGCCCGCGTCGTGGATTCGGGCTTGAAGGTCCTGCGCGCGATCTTTTCGGCCTCCTCACGGCTGATATAGCGGGGCTCCCCCAATTTCGTCGCCTCAACCTGTAGGCGCGCCGACTCCTCGAGATAGAGCGAGAGAATGCAGACTTCGGGAATGCTTCTCCCTACAACCACCGCTCCATGCCCGCGCAGAAGAACGGCCTTGGATGATCCCAGGATTCGGGCGATCTCGGCGGCCCGCTCCGGGGATTCCACCTGGCCGGTTCCCTCGAAGAGCGGCACCCCCTCGTGAAATATGGCGCTGTAGTTGTGCAGGGGGCGAATGGTCTGGCCCACGACGGTCAGCAAGACGGTCTGAGGCGAGTGGAAATGGATCACCGCGCGGATGTCCTCCCGGGCCTTGTACATGGCCTGATGCACGGCAGACTGGGGAACCCCTTTCTCGAAATCGATCACAAAGAGATCCTTGAGCTTTACCAGAGCCGGGCTCTTCCGCGGCATGAAAAGCATCTTCCGGCCCCCGTCTATCCGGGCGCTGAGATGGGCAAAGGCATCGCTTAGACCCTGGTGGCTGATGATCCTTAGGGCGGCGATGAAGTCTCGCTTTAGATCTTTTGAAGAACTCTCTCTCATCTCTGTGCTCCTTAAGTTTAGGCTCTCAATCCTATTCCTGGCCCTCATTTCTTCGCGCCAGCTTGAGCCCCTCGCTGGGTGGCGGACGGCCGATTGTTCTCGGGCTCGAACATGTGGGGCGATTTTATTGCGGCCCCGTCACCTTAGCAAGAAGATTTTCGCATTCGGCTGGCGGCCCCGAAGTGTTTTAAGCAAGGCCGGCCTCCGAGATTGACACGCGGGCACCTTAGGAATTAATCTCACGGACATGGAGGGAAAAGAGGGCGGTTCCATGGAGAATTTTGGGCCGGGTTCGAGCGGATTAGTTTTATGCGTTGCGGTGGCATGCGTGTTCCTTTCTGGCTGCGTAAAATTTCCCATCTTTGGATCTTACTATTACAGAGATGTTCTCGTGGGAACGGCCGACTACAACCCGTTTAGCGGGACATCCTATATTCAGGTCGATAGTCGGGTTCACAAGGTCCGCTGCGAAGGCAACTCTCATGGGAGCTACGCGCCGCTATTTTCGCTGCATGGAGCGGGCTATGGAGGAGAGGGTGATCTCAAGTGTAGCGATGGCAGAATTTTCAGGGTTCAGTGGGCGACCCTATCGTGGGGTACGGGTTATGGGGTCGGCCGTGACCGGGACGGAGGCCGAATGACCTTTGTCTACGGCATGGAGGAAAATGAAGCGGAGAATTTTTTACAGAAGGAATTGCCGGTGATTTTGAAGCGCTCGGAGTAGCCGGCGCAGATTAAGGGAGCGAATGTTAAATCTACCCAAGCCCGAGGACTTTTTCGACAATTCGCTTGTCCAGAAAACACCGGCCTCTGGGTTTATCGACTCCTTGTATGCCAGACCATGACCCGACGTTTTGTCCTTGCCCAGACCGGGGCTGACGCTCGGCCTTCCCCGATAGCTCAACCATGAATAGGCTTTGGGTTCCTCTGGCGAGGTCCTCCTGGGGACAAAAATGGCCATATTGGACAATCTGGTCCTAACAAGGAACGCTTTTCCCCGAAAAATCGTTCTTATCCCCACGGTCGAGCTGGAAACTCCTTGAAATATCGATTAATTTTTCTTACCCACAAGAGCGCCTCTTTTGGCACGATATGTGCTTTTTGCCGTTGCTGAGAACTTTTTGGCAATCCGGGTCACAAGACGTCATAAAAAGGAGCATACCAGTGGATGAGATTATAACTCCATCGCAAGTAGCGGAGATCCTCAAAATCCACGTCAAGACCGTCTATCGGCTGGCGCGAGAGGGAGCCATTACGGGAAACAGAATCGGGCGTAGCTGGCGCTTCAGCAAAAACCATATCCTGAATCTCGTATGCCAGCAGGAGAAAAAACCGCCCGAGGGCCGAGACTCAACGGCGGTAAGACGGCAGCACTCCCACTGACAATTTCACAACTTATTGCGGAGATTTTTTTCATGGTCAGCGCTCAAACTATATCTTCCATATTCTTTACGGACGCCTCGGCAATCTTTAATGTGCCGAGAAAAATAGCGATCATCAGGCTGAGATGGCCTGTGGTCATTATCTGTTCTTATTTGTTGCTTTACTCGCGGGGAGGGGCGTTCGACCCGATCATGGTCTATGGCCTTCTTTTCTATGTTCTGTCGAATACCGCGCTCTATCTGGTCGATGAAAAGGTATTTTCCTCCGCCCATTTTTATACTCCCCTGGTTATTTTCGACACCCTTTTTATTACCGCGACCATGGCTTTCAGCGGGCAGGTGAGTACGGATTTTTACCTTACCTATTTCCTGACCATTATCCTCTGTAGCATCTGCAAGGACTTTCGCGGCTTGGTGATTATCGCTCTGGTAGCGCCTCTCATCCACGGCTATCTCCTCTTTAAGTCTACGGAAATCTATGACCCGACCGTCTATCTGCGGCTGCCCCTCCCTTTTATCATCACGATTTTTTACGGTTACTTCGCCCAGCTTGAAAGTTTCGAGAAGAGTTTGAAAGAAAAGGCGGAGCAGGAAGCCCGCAACATGGCCATGATTCACTCCCTCTCTCAGGAATTGACCACCTCTCTAGACACTCGACAGATCCTACGGACGCTCAAGGATAAAATCAGGCGGGTGCTGCCCACGGCCAAGCTCTACGTCATGATTTTCGATGAAAGCGGCGATCCGTCTCGTGGACAGATGTTTGACATCAGCAATGGGGAGGAATTGACTCTGAAGACCGTCTCATCGCAGGATTACCCTATTATAGCGGAGTGTCTTTCTACCAGCGGGCCGGTCTTTAAAAGCTCCGTCCAGGTTGTATTACCCATAAGCGGCGCGCAAAGAGTTGAAGAGAAGTTGTCGTTTGCCGGGGCGATGGCGATTCCCATTACATTTCGCGGCGAGAACTACGGGGCTATCCTTCTCGGGTTTGACGAGACTGACCTTTCCCTTAGTCCTCGGGAGAACGAGTATGGGAAAATCGTCGCTTTTGCGACCGCTATTGCCTTAAGCCAATCCCGGCGCGAGGAACAGATCCAACGCCACGTACAAGGCATTACCGCTCTGCGCGAGATCAATCTGGCCACCACCTCGACCTTGGAGCTCCGCACGGTCCTGGAAATCCTGCTAGAGAAAATGGCGCCCCTTCTCCCCCATGCGGCTGTTTCCGCCGTCAGGATCATAAACAGAGCAACGGGTGCGTTAGAAGAGGCGGCCTTTCGCAATATTACGCAGGATAAATGGAAGAAGGGGATTCCAGAAGGCGGGCGCGGTCTCAGCAAAACGGTGCTAGAAAGTAAAGCGCCGCTGGTGGTAGAAAACGCTCTCAAAGACCCGCGCACAAGATATCCCGATTTTTTTCGCAGGTACGGCTTGATATCCTACCTCGGAGTGCCGTTAGTCACTAAGGGCGAGGTGATCGGAGATATCTCTATCTTTACCAAGGAGGAGCATCCCTTTACCAACGAGGAGGTCCGGTTTTTCACGATGCTGGCGGGCCAGGTGGCGATAGCGATCCACAATGCCCAGCTTTTTGAGGATGTCAAACAACAGGCTGTTGAGCTGGAGCGGGCGAACAGTGTGAAGTCGGAATTTCTCAGCGTCATGTCGCACGAGCTGAGGACCCCGCTGAACGTGGTGATGGGTTATACCGGGATGCTGCAGGACGGAATGATAGGGGAGATCAGCAAGGAGCAAGAGAGGGTCTTGGAAAAAGTTCTCAAGCACTCCGGTGATCTGTTATCCATGATTACCAGCATATTGGAGGTCACCTCGCTTGAGGCCCAATTGGTCAAGTTGGAGAGGGAGGAGGTCCAGGTCAGTCAGGTCCTGGACGAACTCAGGCGCGGCTATGAGCTTCCCCCGGGTAAGGACCTTGCTCTTATCTGGGACTATCCCTCTGAACTTCCGACTCTCACGACGGATCGGGGCAAGCTCAGGCATATCCTTAGAAATCTTATCAATAATGCGGTCAAATTTACCAACAATGGTAGTGTAACCATATCCGCCTGGTATTATCCCGCGAGAAGAACAATGGAAATCAGGGTGGCGGATACCGGCATAGGCATTTCCCCGGAGGCGTTGCCGGTAATATTTGACAGGTTCCGCCAGGTTGACAGCTCGGAGACAAGGCTCCATGGGGGGGTAGGATTGGGCCTTTACATCGTTAAAAGGTTTACCGACCTTCTCGGAGGCAAGATCACGGTGGAGAGCGAGTCGAGTAAGGGTTCTATCTTTACTCTGGTCCTTCCCTACTGATTTTAGATTTGTGAATGCTATCAATCGAAAATCCAAAATCGGCAATCCAAAATTCTTGCTCTCAGGCTTTAATGCGGCGTCCCTTCAATTTTTCCCCATTGCGCAGATATTCTCCCTGAACGGCTAGTCGAGCCTCTCCTTCCGGTTCCTCGTCCCAATCCCCCAGAGAATAACCGTGCTAAGGCGTCTATGTCCGGCGGGGAGTCATGTCCCGGGAAGTCGGGCCGTGGCCCGGTCGATGAAGTCCTTGAGGGCCGCGAAGTAGGCGTCTCCGCCGACGATGTAGGTGTCGTTATGGTGCGCGCCGCGAATCGCGTAGAACTCCTTGGGCTGGGAAGCCGTCTCGAAGACTCTTTTCCCCTGTTCGAAGGGAACTACCTCATCCTTGTCCCCATGCAAGACAAGGATGGGGGCTTTGGCTTTTTTGATTTTCTCCGCCACGTCATAACGGATGCGCAGAAGAGGTCCAATGGGGAGAAAGGGAAATGCTGCCTTGGCCATCTCTCGGATGGAGACGAAAGGTGTCTCGAGGATGAGGGCCAAGCATTCTTCGCGCGTGGCCAGATCCGCGGCGACAGCCGCCCCCAGGGAACGGCCAAAGAATACGATTCTTCTCGG
>MGRY01000065.1 GCA_001799045.1 Deltaproteobacteria bacterium RIFCSPLOWO2_02_56_12
CGCCACAGTTTGGTCAGGAATGCGAGATCCCTCTGAATCTCCCTTTTGCTCCGCCCTTCACAGGCTGTGCGCAGGATAAACCCCCCCTCCTTGGTTAAACAAGAGAGGGCAATTTCCTTCAAACGCTTTCTCTCTTTGTCGTCATCGATGCGGCGCGAGATGCCGACGTGCGTGCTGGTCGGCATGAAAACCAGGTAGCGGCCCGGGAGCGAGATATGCGAAGTAATGCGCGCCCCCTTCATCCCTATGGGGTCTTTAGCGACCTGGACTAATATCTCTTGTCCGCGAACCAGCTGCCGCTCGATCGGAAGACGGCGATGGGAGGAGGGCTTGGGACCCTCGAAGATGATCTCGTCTTCTGACCCCGGAGGAGGAGCGGCGGCCTCGTACGCGGTGGAAAAATCGGAGACATGGAGGAAGGCAGCTTTGTCCATGCCGATCTCTACAAAGGCCGCCTGCATTCCGGGAAGAACGCGGGCCACTTTGCCCTTGTAAATATTCCCCGCAATTCCCCTTTCCTGTTTTCTCTCCACCAGGAATTCAGCCAGAGAGGAGTCCTCCACGATGGCAATGCGGCTCTCTTGAGGGGTACAATTAATAAAGATGTCCTGTTTCATTGGCTCTCTTAGGGATCCGGGTTATCCTTTTTTGAGGGAGGCAAGTTGGGGGGATCTCTCCTCAACATTGGAGATCCATTAGATTTACAAATAGATAACAGCAGCAGGATATTTATAGTCTAGAACTGCGAGAATATCAAGAGCTTATCTTAAGACCTCCCGCAGCTCATTCTGTTGACATTCTCCCGCCAGATCGATATCTTAGGGTATCTATTCGCCGTTAAATATAAAAATGTTATAATTTTTACAGCTATGAACTATACTTTGGCCCTGCCCACCTACTCTATTTTGAATACCAAGGTGCTTATCCTCAATCGCTCCTACCTCCCGATTCATGTCACTTCAGTGCGCCGCGCCTTTACTCTCCTTTATCAGGGAATCGCCCGAGTAGTGAACGAACAGTATCAAACTTTTGATTTTGAAAGCTGGAGCCATCTCTCCGTTTCTGTCCGTGATGAGTCCGTAGGGCTGGTCAACCGGGTGATACGCGTGCCCAGAGTGATCCTTTTGGTGAGTTATGACAGAGTCCCAAAACGACAGGTGCGATTCAGCCGATATAATATCTATGCCAGAGACAAATGTACCTGCCAATATTGCGGGAGGAAGCTCCCGCGTCATGAGCTAAATCTGGACCACGTCGTTCCCAGTTCGAGAGGCGGCACTTCCACATGGGAGAACGTAGTTTGCTCATGCCAGGAGTGTAATCGGCACAAAGGGGGCAAAACGCCGCAAGAGGCCGGGATGGTTCTTTTCCGAAAACCCTATAAACCAAAATGGACTCCGTTCATGCAAGAGGCATTCAACCTGTCCCGCTACCGTGAGTGGTATCCCTTCCTCAACACCGTTGACGTCTCGTACTGGAATACCGAGCTGTTGGAGAGATAGGTAGGGGGCGTATCGCAATACGCCCGTACAGATCTGTTCCCCAATATATAGTGGTAGAGTTTGGGATATATCCCTTATATTGTAATTTTTTCTTGACTCCCTCCCCTGCTTGTGAAATAGTGTTGTTAAAATCACGCTTTTTCATCGGCTCACTTGGTGATCCGCTTTAAGTAGGTTAGGCCATGCGCCTGAAACACCTTGAAATGGTTGGCTTTAAGTCCTTTACGCAAAGGACTGTCCTGCAGTTCACTCCAGGAATCACAGCAATCGTCGGCCCCAACGGCTGCGGTAAGTCCAACGTCGTTGATGCCCTGCGATGGGTGATGGGAGAGCAAAGCGCCCGCCACCTCCGCGGTCATCTGATGGAGGATCTGATCTTCAACGGCAGCGAGAGCCTTGCACCAACCGGGATGGCAGAGGCCTCTTTGATATTCGACAACGAGGACGGCCGGGGCCCGGCGGAGTACAACGGCTTCACCGAGATCATGATCACCCGCAGGCTCTTCCGCTCGGGAGAGTCGGAATACTCCATCAACAAAGTCCCTTGCCGCCTTAAAGATATAATTGATCTCTTTCTCGGGACAGGAGTGGGAAACAAGGCCTACTCCATCGTGGAACAGGGACGGGTAGACGAAATTGTCAACGCGAAGCCCGAGGAACGGAGACTCATCATCGAGGAGGCGGCGGGCACGAGCAAATACAAAAGCCGCAAGCTGGTTGCGGAGCGAAAGCTCGAACGGACACATCAGAACCTGCTTCGGGTGAGCGATATTGTGCGGGAGATCGAGCGGCAGATCCGGAGCATGGAGCTGCAGGCGAAGAAGGCGGAGCGATACCGCGCCTTTAAAAAAGACCTCAAAGAAAAAGAGCTCGCCTGGGCAACCATGCAGCGCAAGGGCCTAGAGGAAGAGATCTCCCGGCAGGAAGCAGTGTTTAAAGCCGCGCAGGACCGCTTAGTGCGCCTGGCGGCATCGCTCCATTCCAAAGAGGCGGAGAGCGAAAACACCAAGTTATCGCTTTTAGAAGCCGAAAGAGAAATTAGCCAACAACAAGAGGCCGTCTACCAGCGCAAGGTCCAAATTCAGGGTGAAGAACAGAGCCTCGATTTCTACAAAAAGGACCTCGCCGGACTCCGCGACGCCAAGCAAAAGACCGAGTCCGACCTGCTCCAGCTGCGAGAAAAATGCCGCGATCTGACTCTCGAAATAGCGGAGTTTCAAAAGGCTCAGGAGGAATTCGTCCAACTCTCCCTGTTCGAAGAGTCCTATCTTCGAGACAAGGAAACGGATCTGGAAAAGATCAAGCTTCAAATGCGGGATCTCCAGTCGGCAGTGGAGCGAGAAAAGGAAAGTCTCATCGACCTGGCGAACCAGGCGTCTCACTTGAAGAACGATTCGCTGGCAAAAGAGAAACGGCGCGAAGAACTCGATAGAGAATCCGTTAGAAACCGAAAAGAGGAATCTGAAGTTGTCCGCTCTCTGGATTCCTGCAGGGAGAAACGGCGGGAAAAGGGATCGGCTTTGGACCGCTCCTTGGAACGGGCGGGAGAGATAGAGAAGGAAACCCGCGAGGCCATTAACGCTATGGAGGAGTGGGCCAGGGCCAAAGAGGAGCAGGAAAGAAAGATGACGGATCTGAAGGAGCGGCTGCAGGAAGCCCGCTCTCGCCTGGGCTCGCTCGAGGCCCTGCAAAAAAATTACGAAGGATATCAGGACGGGGTGCGGGCCATCATGCTAAAGCGGCAGAGAGAGGCCGCGTTTGATGGCGTTTACGGGCTCGTGGCGGAGGTGGTCGAGGCGCCGGAGAGCTATGAGAAGGCGCTGACGGCGGTGTTGGGAGATCGTCTTCAGTATGTCATCGTGCGCAGCCACGAAGAAGGGATGGAGGCGATCGAGTACTTGAAGCACGAATCCTCCGGCCGCGGCAGTTTCATCCCGCGCCAGCTCTCCAGATGGGAGCGACGTCCCCTCCCCCTGACCGAACCTGAGATTATCGCCCCCCTGCTCGATAAGGTCTCTGTGAAAGACGGGTTTAAGGAAATTGCCGAATATCTTCTCGGAGATGTGGTGATGGTGCGGGACCTGAAATCGGGCCTGGATCTGTGGAATCGCAACGGCTTTGTCTGCACGTTGGTCACCCCCGAGGGAGAAGTGATCGATTCCATGGGCGTGGTAACGGGGGGCAGCCTGGAAAGCCTCGAAGGGAGCCTCCTATCCCAAAGGCGGCAGATGAAAGAGCTGGAGGGACTGCTGGCAATACTGGAAGCGGAGCTCAAAGGCGAACAGCAAGAGGCGGTCAATCTCAGGCAGCAGATGACGCAAACCGAGACGAGGAAAGCGGCTTTAATAGAGGAAGGCCATCGCCTTGCCATGGAACGGATTCGCCTGGAGCATGATCTTCTTCAGGCAGACCAGGAGATCGGTCGCTTAGAGGAAACCCTGCGAATGCTGGGGCAAGAGCAGGGAGAATTGTCAACGACCCTGCGATCTCTAGCAGAAGAGATAGAAAAATGCCAAACGGAAATCGCCGGCCGGCGCCAGGAAAGAACGGAAAGAGAGAAACTTCTGGCGGAGCAGCAGGAGCAATTGTCCCGGTTAACCAAGGATTCCGAGCGGCTGGAAAAAGAGGTGACCGAGTCACGCATCCGCGGCGCGGCCCTGGGGGAAAGGAAAGAAAATGCCCACCTCAATCTGGGAAACCGGATAAGACTCGAGCAAGAGATCTCCGGGCAAATCCGCTCCCGCGAATCTGAGATCGTCCAGACGAACCAGAAGATGGAGCAGTTAGGCGCCGCGGTCCTTGCTACCGAAAACTCCCTGGAAGAAGGGAAAAGGGCGCTTGCGGAGTTGGCAGAGAGACTCGACCGAGAGCGCCAAAAGTACCGGGAGATTGCGCGTCAGTTAACGGAAATGGACGAGGCCGTCAAGGAGCTTCGTCCGCGAATGGCGGCGTCCCAGGAGGAGAAAAATCAGGTTCAATTGCTCTTAGCGGAAAAAAGGCTCAACTTGCAGCACCTGTTTGACAGTATCCGGGAAAAATACGACGTGGATCTCAAAGAGGCGCCTGGTGATGGGCTTCCCGGGGGAATTTCCGGGGAGGAGCTGTTGGCAGAGATCGAGGAGCTGAGGGATCGGTTGGAGCGGATGGGTGAAGTGAATTTGGCCGCTATCGGCGAATTCGAAGAACTCAACAGCCGCTACCAGTTTCTCACCCGGCAAAAGCAGGACCTGGAGGGATCGATGGCCGACCTCCAGCGCACCATCGTCAAGCTGAACCGGATCTGCCGGCTGCGCTTCAAAGAGAGCTTTGAGGAAATCAATCAGAGGTTCGAAGAGATCTTCCCCCGTCTCTTCAGAGGCGGAAAGGCGCGGCTGGTTTTGACGGATGACAACGATTATCTGGAGACCGGGGTCGACATCGTCGCCCAACCGCCGGGGAAAAAGCTCCAATCCATCACGCTCCTCTCCGGCGGGGAAAAAGCCCTGACGGCCGTGAGCCTTCTCTTCGCTATTTTCTTGACCAAACCCAGTCCCTTCTGCTTCCTCGACGAAGTGGATGCCCCGCTGGACGACGCCAACATCGACCGGTTTAACGAAATGATCATGGAAATGAGCCAAACCTCCCAATTTATCCTCATTACCCACAACAAAAGGACCATGCAGGCCGCCGAGGTCCTCTACGGGATCACGATGGCCGAGCCAGGGGTGTCGAAGGTAGTCTCGGTCAGAATGAGCTAGTCACCCTCAGCCATAACCGCCTCTCCATTTTAGATTTTGGATTTCGGATTTTGGATTGAATCTAAAGAGCCAAAAGTTACTGTAGAGGTTGCGTTCTGGCCCGGGCGGCGGGAATCGCCGCCCTTGGAGCGGACGGGGTGGTGGCCTACAAGGCAGAGGCCCATTGCCCGCGCTCGGAAGGGCTTGGCCCGAGGGATGACGGTTGTGTCATTTGTCTAGATACTAACGAACTGATTAATAAAAAGCAGTGTGTGTGAGCTATCTCTCGATTGTCACGCTCGCCACCAAGTGGTAAGAAATTCTGTAGATAATCTAAAATCCAAAATATTATGGAGCACACCTCTTTTTTTCAGCGCCTGAAAAAAGGCATGACCAAAACCCGGGAGGGCTGGGTCCAAAAACTGCAAGGAATCCTGCAGGGCCAACCGTGGGGCGAGCAAACGATCGAATCTTTGGAGGAGATCCTGTTGTCGGCAGACCTTGGGGCCAAAGCGACTCAAAAACTCACCGAGAGCCTGCGCCGCACTCCGACCGACGAGTGGGGCATCCCTCGAGCTCCCCTCCTCTATCTTCAACAAGAGATCATTCGCATGTTGGAAGAGACTGACCGGAAAAAAGAAGCTCCCTCCCGATCTCCATCTCCTTGGGTGATCTTGTTTTTAGGCGTCAACGGCGTCGGCAAGACCACTACGATCGGCAAGCTCGCCGCCAAATATCAACAAGAGGGGAAAAAAGCCCTCCTCGTGGCCGCCGATACCTTCCGCGCCGCCGCGATCGAGCAGTTGGAGGCCTGGGGCCGGAGGGTCGGGGCTGAGGTTGTGAAGCACAAGGCCGGGGCCGATCCGTCCGCGGTCGTCTTTGACGCTCTCCATGCGGCCATAAAGCGCAAGGCCGATGTGGTCTTGATCGATACCGCCGGGAGGCTTCACACGAAAGTTCATTTAATTGAAGAACTCAGGAAGATCCGACGGGTCATCGCCAAAGAACAGACCGGGGCGCCGCATGAAACGCTGCTGGTTTTAGATGCCACAACGGGGCAGAACGCCTTTCAGCAGGCACGGGTATTCAAAGAGGCCGTCGACATCACCGGCATCGTGCTCGCCAAGCTGGACGGGACGGCCAAGGGGGGAGTCATTATCGGCATCCAGGAGGAGCTAGGCGTGCCGGTAAAGTACATCGGAGTCGGCGAAGAAGTCGACGACCTCCAACCCTTCGATCCCGCCGCTTTCGTCAAGGCGCTGTTCGAAAACG
>MGRY01000066.1 GCA_001799045.1 Deltaproteobacteria bacterium RIFCSPLOWO2_02_56_12
GACTCCTTACTCGCCCCCTATTCTACACTAAACTCAAGGCGGGTAAGTGTCTCATCTATATTGGCAGAGAGGGTTCTCACGAATATCCGTAGTGCTCTTCGCTGGTTCTGGTCTTTTAACACTGCTGTAAGAAGCCAGATGTACAATCTTGTCCAGCCGGGGGATCTTGGATTCACAGGGAGTGTTCTGTGCAACGACTAACGAGCCCACCACGAGGACCAAAATATATACTAGGAACAGAAAAAGGGTCGGGAGTCTTTTCTTGATGCTAGGGATAAAAAGCTATACGTTAGGTGTCAACCACATTCGGAGCGACAAGAGGTCTTGATTTGAAGTGAGGTGATTATGCTCTGGAGCGCATCAAAGGCCTACGAGGAAGAGCCTTTTGAGACCGAGTCGGAACTTGAAGCCGCCATCAACGAGGTCGCTCATGCCATGTTTGGCAGCTCCAGAATCTACTTGGATGTAAAAAAGAAGATCGGGGCAAAGGGAAAGACCCAGAACATACCTGATGGCTATCTGATCGATCTCGCCAGCACCAAGGATCCGAGGCTATTCGTCGTCGAGGTCGAGCTTGCTAAGCATGACCCCTTGAAGCACATCGCAGTGCAAATCCTCGAATTCTCGCTCTCTTTTGAGACCTCGCCGCAAGTTGTTAAGAATGCAGTGAAGGGGGCTCTGCTCACCAATCCTACTGCGACCACGCAATGCCAAAACTATGCAACCTCTTATGGCTTTGACAATCTCGACTATCTACTCGAGAAAATGATCTACGGGACTGACCGATTCAACGCGCTAGTGATCATCGATGAGTTGCCCGACGAACTCGAAACGGTCCTGATTAGCCGCTTCAAATTCCCAGTCGAGATACTTACGCTCCAACGCTACGCTAGTAACGCACGTGAGATACTCTATAAGTTCGACCCCTTTCTTGAAGATGTTGGAGGTGAGCTCCGTGTGGCTGTAGAGACAGGCACGCGCGGGGATATTGATATCTCCGACATCGACACGATTGTCGTCCCTGCCAGGGAGGAGGGTTTTAAGGAAACCTTCTTAGGCCAGAATTGCTGGTACGCCATCCGGATACATGCGACGATGCTGTCCCGTATCCGCTATATTGCTGCTTACCGGGTAGCCCCAGAGTCGGCGATCACGCACATCGCTGCTGTAGAGTCCATCAAGCAGTGGAAGGATACGAATAAGTACATTCTGAATTTCGCTGCGCCAGCCGAACCCATAGGCCCGATCCCTTTACTCCCGAAGGCAAAGGTTAAGGCTCCCCAGGCACCGCGGTACACAACGCGGTCAAGGCTGGTGCAGGCAAAAACACTGGACGAGGCCTTCTGACACCTAACAGGCTGCCGGACTGTGTGAAAAGTAAATGACAAATCAAAATGAAACTATGGTTGTCCCACTTTGAACCTTACAAAGTTGCAGGGGCAAGATGATGAGGGTTTGGCTTGAATACGTGAATTGTGAGTTTTAATTTCTACTAAATGGAGACAGCTTGGCCGTTGTTTTCACAGACTATGCGGGGCGGGCGATTCGACTTTCAGACGAGCGGAAAGGGCATATCCTTGAGCATCCGGAGATGCGTGGTCTGGAGACCGCTATCGCTGAAACCCTAAGCCGTCCTGATACAGTGATACGGTCCTTGAGCGATAGCACGGTTTGGTTGTATCATCGCTATTATCGAACGACACCAGTCGGTGACAAATGGCTCTGTGTTGTGGTGAAAGTAGGGCCGACTGACGCATTCGTGATTACCGCCTACCTGACCGATAAGGTCAAGAGGGGAGATGTTATATGGAGCGCAAAACCGTAAAGGTTTGGTTTGATCCTGAGGGGGACTACCTGGAAGTGATGTTTGAGGACAAAGCCGGCTATTTCCGCGAAACGGCTAGTGACCAAGTAATGGAAAAAGTGGATGAAAATGGCCGCGTTATCGGCTTTTCGGTCATAAAGGTTTGCGCTCTTAAATCAACGCCCCTTTCCGTTGAACTCGCCTCTTAGGCTGACTCTTCTCCCCTTGATCAAAATGGGGGCGGGTCGGGCATTTTTTTTCTTGTCATCGGTTCCCGACTCGTTCTATATTTCGTCTAGTCATTCCATGCGCCTTATTGCCGACCTGCACATTCACTCGCGTTATAGCCGCGCCTGCAGCCAGCAGATGGAAGTTAGTACCTTGGCTAAATGGGCCAGGATCAAAGGAGTCGATCTCTTAGGGACCGGCGACTTTACGCATCCACTCCACTTTCAGGAACTCAAAGCGAAACTGGAGACGACCGATGGCGGACTCCTGCGCCTGAAGGGAGAGCGCCAGGGGCCCTATTTCATTCCCACGGTGGAGGTGAATAACATCTACCACCAGGCCGGACGGCTGCGTAAAATTCATACGCTCATTGTCGTCCCGAGCCTCGAAGGTGCGGAAAGAATCAACCAGCGGCTTCGCACCCGTGGGAATCTCAGCGCGGATGGCCGTCCGACCTTTACTTTTTCAGCCAGGGATTTGGTCAAGCTCGTCTTAGATGTTTCTCCCGACGCGCTGCTCATTCCGGCCCATGCCTGGACACCGTGGTTCTCTCTCTTCGGCTCCAAGTCCGGCTTCGACTCGCTCGAAGAGTGCTTCGAAGAAGAGAGCGCCAACATCCATGCTATCGAGACCGGCCTCTCTTCGGACCCGGCGATGAACTGGCGTCTTTCCGCCCTCGACCGAATCACGTTGATCTCCAATTCCGATGCTCACTCTCCGCGCAAGATCGCGCGCGAGGCAAACGTCTTCAACTGCCAGCCCGCTTATAAAGATATTGTCGAGAGCCTCAAAAGCCATGATCCACAAAAGTTTCTCTTCACGATCGAGTTTTTTCCCGCGGAGGGAAAATACCACTACGATGGCCACCGCAAATGCGGCGTCAGGTGGAGCCCTGCCGAGACTAAGAGGCGCAAGGGGCTCTGCCCTATCTGCGGTAAGGCGGTCACCATCGGCGTCATGCACCGAGTTGACGATCTCGCAGACCGGGAGGAGGGGTATGTGCCTCCGCGGGCCATACCGGCTAAACATCTCGTTCCCCTGGAAGAGATCCTCGCCGATGCGCTCGGGGCCAGGCCGGGAACCAAAACGGTGGATAAAGAGTACGAAAGGCTCACCGCGCTTTTAGGCCCGGAGCTGCCAATCCTGCTCGATGTCGAGGAGGAGGAGCTAAGAAAAAGCTGTCCGCCTCGTGTCTGCGAAGGAATCCTTAAGGTACGGCGCGAGGAGGTCGAGGTAGAAGCCGGCTATGACGGGGTTTACGGCAGGATCTCTTTTTCCCCTGCCAACAGAGCGCTCCGATTCCACTCCAGTCCCAACCGGCCGGAGCCCCTCTAAGGGCTGCCCAATAACCTGCATCCAAAGCGCCACTTTACCATCTGCCGATTTTTGGCTACATTGGATTGCGCCAAAAGGTCATGGAAGCTAAACTGATTACTTTGATTACGGACTTCGGCCACAAGGATCCCTTCGTCGGGATCATGAAAGGGGTTATTTTCGGGATCAACCCGAGCGCAACCACCATCGACTTGAGCCAGGGGATTTCGCCTCAAGATGTCCTGGCCGGGGCCTTGGTGCTTCGCTATGCTGTGCCTTTTTTCCCCGGGGGAACGATCCATGTGGCGGTAGTGGATCCGGGAGTGGGGAGCAGCAGGCGGCCCTTATTGATCGAGTCGGAAGGAAGCTTCTTTGTCGGACCGGACAACGGCATCCTCAGCCTAGCTTTGGAAGGAAAAAAGATCAGCCGAATGATCGACCTCTCCAACAAACTCTACCACTTAAACCCCGCCAGCACGACTTTTCACGGGAGAGACGTTTTTGCTCCGGTTGCCGCTTATCTCTCCCTGGGTATCCCGCCTGAGGATTTCGGCACCACGGTCCATGATTTTGCCCACCTCCCCTGGCCTGAAGTCACCAAGACGGGAGGCGCGCTCGTTGGCAAGGTCATATATATCGACGCTTTTGGCAACTTGATTACCAACGTCCGCGATCGCGATGTCAGCGCGCTTCATCCAGAAAAACCCATGATCTCAGTCGCCGGCGTCACCGTCGAGGGATTAGCGTCCCATTACAGCAGCGGCCGGGAGGGAGGCTACACGGCGCTAATCAACAGCTGGGGTCTCCTGGAGATCTCCTCTTTCAAGGGAAATGCCCAACTCCTATGTGGGGCAAAGGTAGGAGACGAGGTCTTGGTCCGAAACAGCCAAGAGAGCGAGCAGCAAGCCCAGGCAAAAATATGATGAAGCAGCAAAAAAAGCCCTGGCTCCATATTCTTCTTTTCCTTCTCACCCTGATCACGACTACTATGGCTGGGGCCATGCAAAACGGCGTTGATCCTCTCTCCAACCCGTGGCAGATCTATTCCGGACTTCCATTTGCAGTAACGTTGATCACCATTCTGTTAGTGCACGAGATGGGCCACTATCTCATGTCGCGCCACCACGGGGTGCAGGCCACTCTCCCCTATTTCATTCCGGCCCCATCATTCATCGGGACCTTTGGCGCATTCATTAAAATGACCTCTCCTCCTCCAGACCGCCGCTCCCTCTTTGACGTAGCCGCGGCGGGCCCACTGGCAGGTCTGGTATTGGCCATACCCGCCGTCATTGTTGGCCTACAACTCTCTACCATCTCGCCGGATGAGAGAACGGGCGGAGGCCTCGCCTTAGGCTCATCTCTCCTTCTTAGCTTTCTTAGTAAGATCACCCTGGGGGTTCTGCCCGACGAGGCCAACATCGTGATGCACCCTATCGGCTTTGCCGGATGGATCGGCCTGTTAGTGACCGCCATGAACCTCCTCCCGGTGGGTCAGCTCGATGGCGGCCACGTGAGTTATGCCCTCTTCGGCGAGAGACATATCTGGATCGGGCGCGTGGCCTTAGTTGCTATGCTCTCGCTGGGATTTCTACGCTGGTGGGACGGCTGGTTAGTCTGGGGTCTGCTCCTCCTCTTTATGGGTTTGCGTCATCCGCCGCCGCTCGATCCCTATACCCCGCTCGACGCCAAAAGAAGGTTTATGGGATGGCTCATATTGGCCATCCTGGCTGTTACTTTTATTCCTATCCCCTTTTCGATCCAAGAGCCGAGAGTGCGCCAGGAACGCTTCCAGCCGCAGCCTGCGAGCTCGCCTCTGGTCGAAGCAAGGGCCCAGGGAGGCTTCCCATGGCTGAGCGACTGAGCTGGCATCAATATTTTATGACCATTACCCGCCAGGTGGCAGAGCGCTCCACCTGCAACCGTGCAAAGGTAGGCGCGGTGATCGTGCGCGACAAGAATATCCTGGCGACGGGCTACAACGGCGCCCCGGCAGGAATGCCCCATTGCACGGACGCGGGCTGCCTCATCTATCAATCCAAGACCCCCAACGGGGATACGGAGGAGAACTGCTTCCGCACTATTCATGCGGAGATGAACGCGATCGCTCAGGCGGCGAAAAACGGCGCGACCATTAAAGATGCCTCGATCTACATCACCCACACGCCTTGCATTCACTGCCTCAAGGTACTCGTCAACACGGGCATCAAAAATATCTACTATGAGAAACCCTACAAGCTCCACACGCTGGACGAGCTTCGCCGGTATACCCAGGTCCAGCTCGAAAAAGTAGACTTGCCGTAGAATAAAAAAGGGGGCGAGAAACGATCTCGCCCCCTTTCCGCTTCCCGGCGCTCAACGCTAGATCTTCCCTTGAAGGGCAAAAGCGATAATGAGCGCATAAATGGCCAGCGCCTCGATGAAGGCCAAGCCCAGAATCATGGGCAGCTGGATCCTGGGTGCCGCATTGGGATTGCGCCCAATGCTCTCCATCGCGGCCGCTGCCATGCGCCCTTGACCAAGGGCGGCGCCAAAGGCAGCCAGACCGATGGCCAAGCCAGCGGCGATAGCAATGGCGGCCTTCGCCCCGACAGCGCCTTCGGCTGCTTCGGCGGCAGCCATAGCCACTCCGGAGTCCAGAAGGCCCAGGGCAACCACGCCGAGAACTAACAGCAACTTCTTCATACCTGCCTCCTTTCTAGCGAATACCGGCTCACCCCTCTCTCTCATCCTCCTCGCACACGAGCCCTTCGCTTAATGCTCATGGCTTATCGCCATGGCCACATAAATCACGCTCAACAATGTAAAGACAAAGGCCTGGATCACCGAGACCAAGGCCCCCAAAATGTAAAAAAGTACCGGGACTCCAACCTTAGTCAAATCGGTAAAGATCTCCACGACCAAGTGGTCGCCAAACATGTTGCCAAAAAGCCGCAGCGCAAGGGAAAAAGGGCGCACGAGATGGGAGATCCCTTCGAGGACTAAAAAAAAGGGCGCCAGGACCAGCATAGGACCGAGAAACTGCTTGATATATCCTGCTCCATGCTCACGCATGCCGAAATAATGGTAGGCACAGAAAGAGACCAATCCCAACCCCAAGGTGGTGTTGAGATTGTTGGTGGGAGGCGAGAAGCCGGGGAGCAGACCAAAGAGATTCGCGGTGAGTATAAAGATAAAAAAGCTTCCAAAGAGGTGAACGTACTTGCGGCCCTTCAAACCAATAATGCCGTCGCTCAACCCCACTATAAGCTCTACCAGGAGCTCAAAAACGTTTCTTATACTAACACCATCCTCTGGCACTACCGGATCGGTAGACTGCAAGAGGGATCGCCTAGCCAGACAGGCCAGGACTAAGAGCAGAGCCATAACTAACAGGGCCGTAAAGGTGTGCTGAGGCAAGAGTCTCAGAGGCGAGGGCAAAATGTCGTACCACATGAACGGATGTTCCATTTACCCTCCTTCACGCTGAGAGGCCCAAACCCTCTCCATGATAATGGCAATGAGCAGAGAGGAAACCCCGACGGCAAAAGAGCCGGCCTCCAACTGGATCCGCAATAGCAGCGCCGAGAGTAACCCCAAGAAAAGGACAAATTTCATAAAGAGCAAAAAAATCCCTGCTCGAACTCTTCCCCGCGCCGCAAAAGGGCCCAGGAGCCAGCGGACACCGTAGCCCAATAAGAGGAAGTTCACCCCCATGAATAGCGCGCCCAGGATCAGGCCCCATGGGTCTAGAATCCGCAGTGGGACCAGACAGACCAGTAAGGCAAGCACCAAGAGTCCGTGCCACAGTTCAATCCAAAGGATGGCAGAACCGCGCGGTTCCCCGTTCATTTGTCGTCCCCAGAAAAGCGTTCCAGCAACCGCACCAGACGGATAAACGCCCCTATCAGAGCCAGGATCGTGAAGGAGGCCATAAACCAAGGGGAGGAGCTAAGATACCTATCTAGCAGGTAACCCAAAAAAAACCCGCCGAGAACGGTGCTAGGAAACTCCAGTCCGATAGCCGCGTATTTACCTACCTTGACAAAAAGGGGTTCCGGTTTCCCTGGCCTTTCATCACGCTCCCCTTCTTGCTTCACTGGCGGAATTCCATATCACGGAAAACGCCGGGTGGTCAACCTTTGCTCGGCCCTACTGCGAAAAGTGTGATTACAAGCAGACCCGGAGGGGAGCGAGAATGAGGCCGCGGACGCAGGACCGAGAAGCCTCAACTTAAGCACTGGCCTATCGGCCGCGGCCGAAGGCGCGCTCCCCAAGGGCGAGAGCAGGCTTTCTTCCCGAAGAAAGACCACACCTTATTATTAACGGGGAGTCCCTTTGCCCTCTCTCCGCGCCCAGACCTCAAAGGCCTGCAGCGCCTTTTCCAGTTCGCGCCGACCATGGGCAAGCGAGATGAAGGCTGCTTCAAACGGAGACGGTGGAAAGTAAACGCCGCGCTTCAGCATGCCGTGGAAAAAACGGGCGAACCGATCGCGATCGCAACAGCGGGCATCGGCGGCGTTCTGTACTCGATCCACACCGAAAAACAGCGTCAGCATGGAACCGACCCGGTTGACCACGCCTGAAAGGCGATGCTGATCCAGGATGGCCTCCAAACCCTCCTGCAACTTTTTCCCTTTTCCCTCCAGCTCCGCATAAACTCCAGAGCGGGAGAGCTCTCTGAGAGTGGCCAGACCGGCAGCAACTGCCAACGGATTGCCGGAGAGCGTCCCGGCTTGATACACGGGACCTTCAGGGGCCAACAGATCCATGATCTCCCTCCTTCCCCCGAAGGCCCCCAGCGGCAACCCTCCGCCCAATATCTTTCCCAAACAAGTAATATCCGGGGATATCCCGTAGAGCTCCTGCGCTCCCCCTGTCGAGAGACGAAAACCGCTGATCACCTCGTCGAAGATCAAAAGCGCTCCATGCCTGGCCGTCGCCTCCCTCAGGGCCGGCAGAAACTCTGTTAATGGTGGAATCACGCCCATATTTCCACAAACGGGCTCGACAATGACCGCGGCAATGGTGCTGGTATATTGACCAAAAGCGGCTTCAACGGCAGCCACATCATTAAACGGTGCGACCACCGTTTCAGCGGTGAAACTAGCGGGGACCCCAGGGCTATCCGGAAGAGCTAACGTCGCCGGCCCTGAGCCGGCCCGGACCAGCAGCCCATCCACATGTCCATGGTAGCAGCCATCGAACTTGATGATCTTGCTACGGCCTGTAAAGGCGCGCGCCAGGCGAATTGCGCTCATCGTCGCCTCGGTGCCTGAGCTAACCAAGCGCAGTTTTTCGATGGAGGGGACTCGCTTACAAACAAACTCCGCTAATTCCACCTCTCCCGGCGTTGGGGCCCCGAACGTCGTGCCCTTTTCCAGCGTTCTTTTGAGTGACGCGACAATTTTAGGGTGGGCATGCCCCAGGATCAGCGGGCCCCAAGAGGCCACGAAATCGAGCAGTCGTTTCCGGTCGACGTCAAAGAGGTAGGCTCCCTTCCCACGCGAGATGAATCGCGGCGACTTGCCGACAGCTTTCCAGGCACGAACCGGGCTATTGACTCCGCCGGGAATTTTTTCTTGCGCTCGCTTCCACAGCGCTTTTGATCTCGTCGCATTCATCAGTCAAAAATCCCCTAGCACTCGATTCGACAGGTGTCAAGGTCATTGCCTTTCGGAAAAAAATTTTTCTGTATTTTTTTCTTGCAATGAGAAATAAAAAGGTTTATGAAGTTCTCCTCACTGCAAACGAAAACGATTTTACTCTTGATTCGCTCGCTGCATGTAGAAATTTGAACGATACGTGATGCTTTCACCGAACCTTGAACCCGGCGGTCGTCTTTCTTCCTGTACATTTTCTAACTCGCAGCGTAGCCCCCGGACGGATATCGCTCCGTTCGTAACGTTGTTCGATCCTATCCGTAAGCCAAATATCTCTTTGGGATTTTCAAAGTTATCCACAACTGTGGATAATTCTGTTTGTAACTTATTCCCTTTTTTACTCAAAGAAACCAATGTGTTAGCTCGAATTTAGACGAGGATAGTTATGGACGAGTTGTGGGAAGAGGCGCTCGGGCAACTCCGCGAAAAGCTGGGAAAACAGAATTTTGAGACTTGGATCCAGCCGATCCGGATGCGGGCGAGGGATGGGGCAGAAATTACCCTCGAGGTGCCAAATAAGTTTTTCCGCGATTGGTTAATGGAGCATTTTCTCACCTCGATTCAGGAAACCCTGTCTATTCTCTCCCAACAAAACGTTAAGCTCTCTGTGACAGTGAACCAGCAGTTGCAGAAAAGCCGCGCACTCGAAAAGAAACCGGAACGCGAGAAACCTAAGCCATCGCGCGTTAACAACCTCATCCCGAAGTACAACTTCGAAAACTTCGTTGTCGGCGCCAGCAATCAATTTGCTCACGCCGCCTCTCTCGCCGTGGCCAACCAGCCGGGAGACCATTACAACCCGTTGTTCATCTACGGGGGGGTGGGGTTGGGCAAGACCCACCTGATCAACGCCATCGGCCACAGGGTTGTCGAGAAACGGCCGGCCTTAAAGGTCTTTTATCTCAGCTCCGAGTCCTTCATGAACGAGCTGATCGGCTCACTCAGAAGGGATAGAATGGACGAGTTCAAGAGCCGCTTTCGTAATGTTGACGTGTTGATTCTCGACGACGTACAGTTCATTGCGGGCAAGGAGAGAACCCAGGAGGAGTTCTTCCATACCTTTAACTCCCTGTACGAATCCCGTAAGCAGATCATCATCACCTCGGACAGGTTTCCTAAGGAAATCCCAGGCTTAGAGGATCGGCTCAGGAACCGGTTTGAATGGGGGCTGATCGCCGATATTCAACCTCCGGACATGGAGACAAGAGTGGCAATTCTGCAAAAAAAGGCGGAATTGGAAGGCGTTCAGTTGCCACATGAGGTTGCTCTCTTTCTCGCGTCCCACATCGACTCGAACGTAAGGGAACTCGAAGGGTCGCTTACCCGCCTAGGGGCATTCGGCTCGCTGACTAAGACGCCTATCACCATAGACCTGGCTAAAGAGGTGCTCCAAAACACCCTGCGCGGCGCCCACAGAGAACTAACCATAGAAAACATCCAGAAGACCATCTGCGACTACTTCGACATTAAGATGGGAGATCTGAAAGCCAAGAGAAGGACCAGGAATATCGCCCTCCCCAGACAAGTGGCCATGTATCTTTGCCGGAAATACACCTCGACATCCTTCCCCGCCATCGGCTATAAGTTTGGCGGGAGGGACCACTCAACGGTCATCCATGCTTCAAAAACCATAGAGAAGAAGATCAAAGAAGATCCGCATATGGAGGCAACTATCGACAAGCTAGAAAAAAACTTAAATGTCAAAAGATAGTTGGGGATAAACTGTGCTTAGCGGAATGCACCGTGTGGATAAAACGACTCATTAACTCTATTACGCGGTCTTCCGGTGAATAGCGGGGATAACTACTACGCGTTAAACACAATCAAAAGTCTTTAATCGGCTTAACTATTTCCCCCTTTTGCACAATATTCACAGCCTCTATTGCTATTACTGTTAAGATTCTTATAAAAGGTAGATAGTAATAGGTAGGAGGAATTATGGAATTCAGAGCTAAGCGAGGGGACTTTCTCGCAACGCTTTATTGGACCCAGGGTGTTGTTGAGCGGCGCAACACTATGCCTATTTTGGCCAATGTTCTCATTGAAGCGTCTAAAAGCGATGTCCGCCTGACAGCAACAGACCTGGAGGTCGGCGTAAGGGGAAGGTTGGATGCGGAGGTGTCCGGGGAAGGCACAATCACTGTAAACGCAAAAAAGCTGTACGAGATCGTGCGCGAGGCCCCCGAAGAGACTCTTCAATTAAAACGGCTGGAAAATGACTGGTTAGAGGTAAAAAGCGGGAAGTCGGTTTTTAAGATTGTCGGGATAGAGGCGCGCGAATTTCCTCAATTTCCGAAATTCGAGAAGGAGCAGCTCTCTACTGTTCCGGCGAATTTGCTGCGCGAGATGATAGAACAAACTATTTTCTCGGTCTCCGTGGATGAGACTCGCTACAGCCTTAACGGGGTATTCGTAGAGGAGGCAGGCTCGGGCAAAATTCGCATGGTGGCGACGGATGGTCATCGCCTGGCTCTCATCGAGAGAGAGATAGGTTCTCTTAATCTAGATAAGGGAGTAATTCTTCCGCGCAAAGGGCTGGCGGAGGTAAGGAAACTCCTGGAGGGAGGCGGAGATGGGGTGGTGTCAATGGGGTTTAAGGAAAATATGGGGTTGATAGTCAAGGATGATGTGGAGCTTTTTATGCGACTGATCGAAGGGGATTTTCCAGACTATACTAAGGTTATCCCAAAGGATAACACGCAGGTGGTAAGGATTGAAAAAGACGAGCTTTTACATGCGCTTCGGCGCGTGTCCATTCTTTCCAGCGAGCGCTACAAGGGAATAAAAATGGAGCTTAAACAGGGGCAGCTATCCATCTCTGCCAGCAATCCCGATTTGGGCGAGGCGGTCGAAGAGATAGATATGGACTATCAGGGAAAGTCTTTAGTGGTCGGCTTTAATGCCCGGTATCTGCTTGATGTTCTTGCTGTATTGGAGACTGGGGGAGAAGTAGAGATATCTTTCAAGGATGCCCTCAGCCCCAGCCTTCTCAAAAAAGGGGGGGATGACGGTTATCTCTACGTAGTTATGCCGATGAGATTATAGCTAAACAGTCATCAGCTCTTGTATTGAGCTATGAGACGCGGTCGGAGGTGCCGATAACCACCCCCGCGATGATAACAGCCCCGCCTACTCCCTGATAGAGCATCAGCCTTTCACCCAAAAAAATCGCCGATAGGATAATAGCGAAAAAAGGAATCGTGTTGTAAACGAGCGTGGCCCGCCCGGGGCCGAAAGTTAAAACAGACCGGTTCCATAGCAAAAAGGAGAGGAACGACGGAAAGATGCCGAGGTAAAGGATGGCAAGGAGCTCGTAACCGCCGAACTGGGCGGGGGTCAATGCAAGCTCAAAAAAAGCTGCCGGGAGAAGGAAGACCGCGCCGATGCCGGTTGTCATGGCGGTCAAAGCAAGCGGGGAGAAATACTGCATCAACGGTTTTGCCATGACGCAATAGAATCCCCAAAGCGCGGTGGCAAAAAAGATAATGATATCCCCTGGGTTGAAATGCAGGCTGGCTAATGTCTGCAGAGAACCTTGACTTACGATCCATCCTATCCCGGCAAAGGAGAGGAAAATACCCAAGATGCGCCGCCCAGTCATCTTTTCGGCGATGAGGAGCCAGGCAAGGCCGGCGGTGGTTACGGGGGTCGCAGCGTTTACGAGCGTGGCGTTAATGGCGGTGGTGTAATGGAGCCCCGTGTACAAGACGGCATTGAAGGCGAAGACGCCCGTGAGACTCATAAGGACTAGCGGGGCAATAAATTTTCTTGGCACTGCGGGCCATCCCTGACGATAGAGAAGTAGTGGTATCAAAATAACGGCAGCGACCACGAAGCGTCCCGTATTGAGCGTCCAGGGGGGTACCCTATCGACCAGGGCCCGTCCGAGGATAAAATTGCTGCTCCAAAAGAGGGGCGGAAGAAAGAGAAAAAGGTAGGCCGGAAACGAAGGTCGCGATGCAATCTCCACGCTGCTCGGTGGTACACTATTGTTTTCGCTAGCGCAAGGGATACCGAGGGAGTTATTGTCCAGGCTTAACGTGAATTCTGTAACACAGGAGTCGTAGCAATGATAAAGAAGATCGGCCGCTGGGTCACGGCTATTTTCACCATGATCGGGTTGTTTAGTACCGTGATCGTTGCCACACCCATATCAGAATACCTCGCCCAACCATTGCGCTTAGAAGCGCAGCTCAAGTCGGCAGAGGCTATTGTGGTCCTGGGTGGGGGAGCTTTTAAAGACGGACTCCCTTCGGTTTCGTCTTTGACCCGGGCAGTCTATGGCTTCGCGCTTTTCCGGGCTGGATACGCCCCCCGTCTCTTTCTTTCGGGCGGTCAAGTCTCCGCTGAGTCCGGACTGGAGGGGTTAGCGATGAAGAAGCTCTTGCAGGATATAGGGGCTTCACCAAGGGTCTTGGAGACAGAAGACCGCTCCACCAGGACCTATAGTAACGCCAACGAGAGTGCGCGGATTCTCCAGCCCCAGGGAGTCCGTCATATCCTCCTGGTCACACACCCCAACCATATGCTTCGTGCCAGGTGGACCTTTGAGAAGGCTGGCTTTACGGTTTATCCCGCACCGGTACCATGGGACCGTTTAGCGCCAATATGGGGAAGACCAAGCCTGGGGCGTTTCCAGCTGTTCCATAACGTCCTTTACGAGTACGCCGGGTTAGTTCTCTACTGGGGGAAAGGATGGCTATAAAATGGCGGCTGAATCTATCTCCTGGGGGACTGCCGAAAACCTTGACGATGGAAACTCTCCTCAGGCTTGGATGAATGCCGCAATATCCTGGCGGCCTTCGTGCCCAACACGTCTTTTAAGAAGCCGGCGTCGCGCATGTGATCCCGCAACCGTTTGATTTTTTGGCGGATTTCATGCCGCCGCGCGAGGTCGGTTTTCGCTGTCTTCACATCATCGATGGAGAGGCTAACATTCCCCTCCCTGGTTTGCATGGTTAGATGGAGGGTGAAGCTCGGTCCGTCGGCCTCGCTCCCGTCACGCACGGCAAAGTCGAGCTTCTTGTCAATGCTTCGTATGATCTCTCTTAAAGTCGTCTGGTCTTCCTTGATTACGTCGCGTCCATGCATGGCAACCTCCTCGGTTCGGAGTGTATAAAAAGCCCCCTGAGGCGTTAAAAAGTCTTTGGGGGCTTAGGGCAACGAAACTATTCAAAAGGTCTTGTTAGGATTGACTCTACGCGCTTGCAAGGGAAAGGTCAAATCAAAAACCCTCCTAGTCTTTACTGGTGGCGACGAAAAGCTCCTCTAAAGGGAGCATTCTTCCAATCAAGCCCTGCTCGTAGGAGTATTGGATGAGGGTCGCCAGATTTTTTCGGTTTGCTTCCCCGAGGCCGTAGACCCAGGGATCCCGGCCCAGGATATCTTCCTGTTCTTCAAGTGCGTGGCGAAACCAAGCAAGCGGAACCCTCCTGGGATTCTCCATTCTTTGGTAGGCGCGCTCCTTGGCCAGCTCGAATGCCTCCATCAAACTGGCGGGCACCCAAGGGTAGCGGTCGACGATCTCCTGTTTGATCGCCGTTGTGTGCATGATGGGGAAGATGCCGGTTCTTTTGTAAAAGTCGATCTCCGATTCTTTGTAATTCTCGAAAAGCCGCTTCACCCGATTATCCCGGTCCAAAATCGGCTGAATCACTTCCGGGTGGATCAAGGCATCGAGCTCTCCCGAGACCAACATCTGCTCGACTTTCTTTCCCGTCTGGATTCGCTGGAGCATGAGATCTTTCGGCGCAGTGAAGGGCACCTCCTCCTCATCTTGCGTAACCCAATGGACTTTTCTGTGGGGGAGCTGGTGGTCATGCTCGAGAATTCCGCGGATCCAGAGGTTGGTGGTGGCCTGGAAGTTGCGCAGACCCACGTTTCTTCCGATCAGGTCTGCGGGCTTCTGAATTCCCTTGTGGCTATTGATAAAAATGAAGCCGTGGCGGAATCTGCGATGGAGAAAAACCGGGATGGCGACGAAAGCCTGAGCCATGAATTTAGCCAGCAGATAGCTGGACATGGAGAGCTCTGCGACATCGAACTCGCGATTGCGGATCATCCTCCAGTGGCGGATATCCGAGGTCATGTCTGTGAGCACGGTAAGATCGATGCCGTCCGGCTTGACGCTGCCGTCCATCAGGGCGCGGACGATTTCGTAATCCCCGCAGGCCAAGGTTAAATGTACTTTAGACATGCGGCTTATCTATCACGGTTTGGCGGAGTTTTCCAAAGGAGCGCCGTCACTTCAGATAATTGACACGTCCGGCTGCTCTGTTATAGTCTGTCTGGTAATGAGATTAGAACTAGGGAGAGAAGATGAAAACTAAAACAGTTTTTTTGGCTACTCTGGTGGTCTTTTTCTTGCTTGCCCCAAGCGCATGGGCGCAGAGCAAGGTCAGGATAAACTGGACAGCGGTCACGGGCGCGCAGAGCGGTGTCTTCACCGCATATGAGGAAGGGATCTTCAAAAAGAACGGTTTGGAGGTTGAGCTCATCCACATCCCGTCGAGCTCCAGAGGTATTCAAGCAATTCTGGCAGGCGAGATCGCCTTCTCATACATGGACGGTAATAATGCCGTGCAGGCCAATCTCAAGGGTGCCGGATTGGCCCTGGTGGCGGGTGCGACGAACCATATGGTTTTTTCTCTTATGGCCAAGCCTGAGATCAAAAAGATCAGCGATCTTCGAGGGAGGAAGATCGGTATCACCCGGGTCGGCTCGTCGACGCATACATCAGCTCTCTATGCGCTGAGCCAAGCGGGCCTTAAGCCTGTCGATTACCAGATTCTTCCCCTCATGGAGGTCCCCAGTATACTGATCGCCCTCATGGCCGGCCAGATCGACGCCGGGGTTGTCTCGCCGCCGACGAACAGCCGGGCGCGCAAAGCGGGTTTCAACGAGCTTATGAATATCGCCAAGGAGGGGCCGGAGTACGTCTCGGTGGCGATCGGTACGACGCGCGCTTATATCAAGGCCAACGAGGACACCGTGCGGCGCGTAGTGCGTTCTTATACTGAGGCGGTACAATTGTTCAGAGCCAGCAAACAGATCGGCATGCGCGTCCTGCAAAAATATACCAAAGTGAAGGACCAGGAGATCCTCGAAGACGCCTACGACCAGTTCCGTGAGTATCTTGAATTCCCTCCCTATGTGAGCCGGAAGGGGGTCGAGGCGATTCTGGCCGAGCTTGGAGAGAAAGAGCCTGCTGCCAAAGCGGCCAAGCCTGACGATTTTATGGACATGCGCTTCGTGTCCGAGCTTGAGAAAGAGGGGTTTTTCAAAAAAGCTGCGGCAAAGTAGTCGATGACCGTGGCCCGAATGAGCGGTCCGCTGCTTAAAACTGGCCGATCTTAACTGCGCCTACGCTCTTTTCTTGCCCGCCGGACAAAATAATCCCACATCGAGCCCAGTCGGTGCGGCGTATAAATCTGCTCGAATTTTGCCTTGGCCTCCTCGTCGCTGGTCCAGGAAGGCTCGCCGGATGCGGTCGCGAGCAGTTGAATGCGCGCCGCTTTTTCCAAGAAGACCGCGTAGAGGGTCGCCACTTCGATAGAATCCCCGACGACGGTCGACCCGTGATTCTTCATCAAAACGCCGCGGCAGCTGCCGAGAGTCTTAGCCACCTCGCGTCCCAGTTCGGGCGTGCGGATCAGGGCGGTCGTATAGTCGAATAAGGGGAGACCTTCGCAGAAGATGGCACCCTCGTGGCTGACGGGCCGAAGCGGCTGGCGCAGGGAACCGAAGGCGATCGCGTAGGGGGGATGGGTGTGGACTACGCAATTGACGTCCGGGCGGGCCTTGAAGATCTCCGTATGGATAAAGATCTCGGAGTGACGCTCGTATTTGCCCTCGATCTTCTTGCCATCTAGGTTGCACACAATGATGTGCTGCGGCCGAATCTCCTCAAGGCCGAAACTGTGGGGTTTCATGAGGATCCTGTCCTGCTTCGGGATGCGCACGGAAACATGACCGAGGATCTGATCCCAATGGCCCTCGTTCGCCAGGATATTGCACGAGTATGCTAGGGTCTCTTTGAGCTCTTTTATGTTCATGTCTTCTCCTTTTTGCGCTCACCGCGCAGCTTGAATCTTTGGATTTTTCCTGTGACCGTTTTGGGCAGATCGTCAACGAACTCGATCCATCTCGGGTACTTGTAGGGGGCGAGCTTGTTTTTTACCAGGGACTGGAGCTCTTCTTTGAGCCGGTCGCTTGGTTGATATTCGCTCTTCAGCAGAATATAGGCCTTCGGCTTGGCCAGCCCGTCTCGGTCGGCCTGACCCGTAACTGCTGCCTCCAGGACTGAAGGGTGCTCCAGCAGCGTGTTTTCGATCTCAATGGGCGAGACCCACATCCCGCCCACCTTCAACATGTCATCGGAGCGGCCGCAGTACCAGTAGTAGCCCTGGTCGTCGCGGTAATAGGTATCTCCGGTCTTGAGCCATTCCCCCATCATCGTTTTCTTAGTCTGCTCGTGCTGGTTCCAGTAGTAGGGTGAGTTGGCGTCGCCTTTGACCAGGAGGTATCCGACCTCCCCTATGGGAACCTCCCGTCCCTCATCGTCGACAATCTTGGCCTCAAAGGCAGGGGTTACTTCCCCGCTGCTTCCCGGTTTTGTCCTTCCCGGCCGGTTGGCCAAAAAATCGTGTGTCGCCTCCGTAGAGCCGACCACATCCAGAAGCTCGAGTCCAAACTTATCCTTCCATTGATGGAATAGGGTGGGTGGGAGGGGTTCCCCGGAAGAGAGGCAGATTCTGAGCGAACTAAGGTCGTATTTTTTTTCCACCCGCAGTAGCCGGGCATAAAGCGTGGGCACAGAAAAGAAAAAGGTGGGTCGGTATTTCTGAATGACTTGCAGGACCTTTTCCGGCTCGGGGCGTTCCGGCCAAAGCACACTGGAGGCGCCAAAACGGAAAGGAATATAGAGCGAGTTTCCCAGGCCGTAGGAAAAGAAGAGCTTTGAAGCAGAGAAACAGATATCCTCTTCTCCCATCCCCAAGACCGGTTTTGCAAAGAGATCGGTGATCGTGATCATGTCATGGTGGAGATGGACCGCGCCCTTGGGGGTGCCGGTGCTGCCGGAGGTGTAGTTCCACATGACAACGTCGTCTTTGCTGGTGGGCTCGGCTGCGAGCCTGTTCGAGGCTTTGCCGACCAGCGATTCGAAGGAGAGCGCCCGCCCCTTGGGTTTTCCTACTACCAGGACATGTTTGAGGAAGCGCGAGCGGTCCCAGATTCTTTCAGCTTCAGGCAGGACCGACTCGTGCACGATTAAAATTCTCGCCCTGCTGTCTTGAAGCAGGTATTCGTAGTCCGTTGCCTTCATCCAGGGATTGGTCGGGATGGGTACGGCGCCGATCTTGATCGCTCCGAAGAAGCTAAAAGCGAATTCGGGAGAATCGGGCAAGACCAAGAGAATCCGTTGCTCAAGCTCAACTCCCAGCTCTTTGAGGGAGTTACCGGTCTGGTTGACCCTTTCGAAGAGATCCTGATACGTGAACTTCTCATCCTGAAAATAGATGGCAGTCTTCTTCCCGCGACCCTGGCGAATATTCTCATCCACAAAGGTGGTCGCCGCATTATAAATGTCAGGAAGGTCAACCTTCATAGCATCCGCAGAAGTGCTTGAGGATGGAGGATAGAGGATTGAAGATCGCTATCCTCTATTCTCGATCTTCTATTTTCGCTTTCGCTTCACTCTCCGCCGCCGGCCTCCGATTGAGTCTCGGTGGCGATTACAACGGATTTCGTCTCCGTATAGTGGTCGATCGCCTCGTTGCCGTGTTCTTTTCCGAGACCGCTCTGCTTCACTCCGCCAAAGGGGAGCTCGTCATAGATGATCTGCGCCGAGTTGATCCAGGTATAGCCGGATTCGATCCGCTCCGCAGCCGCCATGGCTCGATTAATGTCTCGCGTCCATACGGAGGAACCCAAACCGAAGATGGAATTGTTTGCCTGCTCGATGGCGTGGTCCAGATCCTTAACCCGGACGATAGGAAGGGCCGGACCGAAGCACTCCTCCTGCAGAATTCGAGAGGCCGGATCGACGTCGGCAAGAAGCGTCGGTTGCAGGTAGAACCCCTTATCGTAATCCCCGCCTTTAGGCCGCTGGGCGCCGTAAAGCACCCTTGCCCCGCGCTTGACCGCTTCCTCGATCTGTTCTTCAACCTCTTGCCTCTGGCCTGCAGTGTGGAGGGGTCCCATAAGGGTGTCCGGCTTGAGCCCGTCACCGATTCTGAGCTTTTTCACCTTCTCGACCAGTTTTTCCATGAATACGTCGGCGATCTTGTCGAACAGATAAAGCCGCTTGACGGCCAGACAGGCCTGGCCGCAGTTGAAGAATCGACCAACAGAAGCGGCGCTCACCGCCCGATCGAGATCCGCGTCGTCGCAAACGATCATAGGATCGCTGCCGCCTAATTCCAGGGTTACGTGTTTAAAGTCTTTGGCAGCGGACTGCATCACGCGCCTGCCCGTGTCGGTGGCGCCGGTAAAGCCGATCTTACGCACCGTGGAATTTACCAGCAGTTCTTCGCCAACGACGCTTCCCGGCCCGGTTACGACGTTGATGACTCCTTTGGGGCCTCCTCCCGCCTGGATCGCTTTATCGATTAACTCCACGCAGCGGAGCGCGGTCAGAGGGGTCGTCGCGGCCGGCTTGACGACCACCGTGTTGCCGGCCAAAAGGGCGGGACCCAGCTTGTTGCCCATGAGCGAAACCGGGAAGTTCCACGGCACGATCGCGCCGCAGACGCCTAGGGGTTTACGCAGAATGAGGCCATGGCGGCCGTTGTCCAGCAAAACTGCTCCCGTGCGCAGGCTCTTGGCCATGCCGCCGTAATGATCCAGGGTATGGACGAAGCGGCGGATTTCCAGGATCGACTCGCGGATCGGTTTTCCTTGTTCGCGCGTGAGCAGGTTTGTCAGCTCCTTCTCTTGTTGGGTTACCAGCCGGCCTGCCTCAAGAAGAATGGCGCCGCGCTTCGCGGGCGCCATTTCAGACCACTTTTTTAAAGCCCCGGATGCTACTTCTATAGCCCGACGGGCATCGTTGGCAGTTCCCTTGGGGACGGTATCGACTACCTCTCCGGTGGCCGGGTTTCGGACTTCGGTGGCCTGTTTGCCCTCCGAGTCTTGATACTCACCGGCAACAAAAAATTTCGCCATATAAATCCTCCGTTAAATTAGAGCCCTAAAAGGATCATTTTCCCTCTACATTGTCAAGAATTGGACCCCGACCTTTTCAGGGGTCGCCCGATCGGCTATGCCGAGTCAGCGGTCATCGGCGTGCCCGATCCGATCCGTCAGGAAGAGGTCAAAGCTTATATCGTTCTCAAGCCTCCTGCCACTCCCGAGAGCCTGCCTGCGGCAGAGATCTGGGCTTTCTGCAAAAAACACCTCGCTTCTTTTAAAGTCCCGCGCTATCTAGAATACCGCACGGAACTCCCCAAGACCCCCAGATCGAAGATTCAGAAGAGCCTCCTGCGCGAAGAGACTAAGAGCTAGGCGACGCAAATCTTCGATCATGTGGTCGCGGAGCCAAAGCAGAGCGAGTCTAGTCGGCATAGTTGACAAGGATTTTATCCTTGCTATAGTAAGGACATGTCCAAGGTCACATCAAAACTCCAAGTTACGATTCCAAAGGCTATTGCGGAGGCGTACGACATTCTCCCTGGAAGCGAACTCCGCTGGGTGCCAGCAGGCGATATAATCCGAGTGGAGCCGCCAAACGCGGCAACCCGTCCCAAGCTTCCACTCCAAAAGCGCCTTGCGCTTTTTGACCAGATGACCAAGAGAATCGACAAACTTCCACCGGTTAAACCTCTAGCGCCTGACGAAGGTCGTGGTTGGACGCGGGAGGATCTCTACGCCGATCGCCTTAAACGATATGGCCGGTCTCGTCGACACTAATATTCTTGTCTATCGCTTTGACCGGAGGTTTCCCGAGAAACGGGAGCGTGCCACCGCTTTCCTTCGCCATGGCCTGGAACGAGACGAGCTTCGCATTGCGCACCAAGCTATCGTTGAGTTTCTCGCGGCCGTAACGCGCCCACGTGGCAAGGATGGAAGCATCCTCACTCAAGAAGAAGCCATTACTCAAGCTGAAGCGTTTCTCGACATATTTTCTGTTCTCTATCCAACAGAGGATGTCCTACGTCTTGCCCTTCGTGGGATGGCTACTTACCGGCTGCCTTGGTTCGACGCACATATGTGGGCTTACGCTGAGTTTTACGGATTCTCGCCCCTTTACACGGAAGATTTCGAATCTGGCATCCGGATCGGCACCGTGGAGATCGTGAATCCACTGGAATAAGGCTCTTGGTGCGGCTTTCGGAGGCGCGCTTCTAGGGAATCCAAGGAATCCGGAAAACTTGCTTCCAATCGTATTGCCAAACTGGCAAGACCTCAATTAAACCGGTTGCTTCAAGCATAAGCACGTATTTTTTTAGTAGCTGTTCAAGGAGGTTGATACATACATCAAGCTCAGCGAAGGTCGGCAACCTTCGTAGCGGTCGTCGACTCCTGTGGGCTATGTGCCGGTTCACAAAGAGTCTGAGCCGACCTGCTGCTTTTATCAGGGCCCGTTTATCACGATGAATAGCGGCGGGATTTACATGTGAGGCACCTGGTTTCGCAAAACGCTCAAAGTCGCGGTCTGCCACATATCGCAGGACTTGACTGTAAAGCTGCACGAAGCGTCGTCGTGAAATCACACCGGGACATTGCTCAATCTCTTCCATTAATCGTACAAAAGAGACGGACCGCCTGTCACGATCAACGAGACGGCGAACTCTAATGCTCATCTCGTAGATGTAGGCTATGCGCATCCAGTCATAGAACGAGCTCGCAACCTGGAGTCGTGGATTTTCCTTTATTATTTTTGCAACTTCATTGTAGATGTGTCTATGGACTGACAGATTAGTGATATCTTCTTGGATTTGCTTGAGCCATCTTTTCCAGCGCTTGTACATTCGATAGCGTCTCTTGGCAGAAATCTTTCTTGTACTTGATCCCAACATGTTAGCGGCTTTCAGTAGGCTGGAGAGTTTAAGCGATATTATCCGTTGGTTCATCCAAGAAGAACCCTGCCATATAGGAGCCGACGG
>MGRY01000067.1:0-1691 GCA_001799045.1 Deltaproteobacteria bacterium RIFCSPLOWO2_02_56_12
CCAATGTCTTATTGGGGAAGTATGTTTACATCAATTGCAGAGGCAGCCAAGGGACTTTCTATAAGCGAACGTCATCTGTATCGGCTCACCAGAGAAAATAGAGTTCCGTTCTACAATCTCTCTCCACGAACAACCCGTGTTGACCTGAACGAGCTGCGCCACTACATGCAGTTAATCACGCGATGTCCGCGAGCAGATGGGCGAGAGGGACTCCCGGGGTCGCGTCCTACAGAACGCATTGATCCGGACAGTCCGATGATTACGAGGTTGGTTTATAAGGACCGACAACGAATGTTCAGGTTTGACTATGGGGGGCCGCCTTGGGCTTTTCTGGTGTTTGCTTTTGTCGTGGCCTTTGTCCTCCTAAGGCTGTTGTCGTGACGCCAAAGCCAGATCATTCGACAAAGCAGAACAATAGAGCAGTGGAACATCATCTTCTTGGTCTATTAGTCCTATTGTTCCATTATCCTACTTTCCATTGCTCTAATTTGGGCTTGCCTACAGAATGGCCGGAGATTAAGATCCTTCTTCTATGAGCTTCATGTTTGAAAAGTTGGAGGTGTACCAGAGGGCAGTTGATCTCGCAGAAAAGATCGCCGCACTTACTGAGACTTTCCCGGCTAAAGGGTACTACCACCTGATCGACCAAATCCGACGGGCCTCCCTGTCGATTTCCCTGAACATTGCTGAAGGTAACGGGAGGTGGCACGCTAAGGAAAGGAAGAATTTCTTTTGGATTGCCCGAGGATCTGTCTTCGAGTGCGTACCTGTGCTGGAGCTTTGCAGACGCCAAAAGCTGATAACCGAGGAGAAGCACACGGAGCTAAAGACGGAGCTGGAAGTTCTGTCCAAGATGCTCACTGCGCTGATTAAGGGAACGGATAAACGCGATCAATAGAGCAGTGGATCAGGGGACAAAGATGAACAGTAGAGCAATGGAACAATGGACCGCATTCTCGCTTTCCCCTCCCCCTTTAATCTATTGCTCCACTCTCCACTGCTCCAATGCTCTAAAGCGGACCAGTAGAACAGTAGATCAATAGACCGAATTTTCGCATTGTCCATTGTTCCAATGTCCACTGCTCTAATGCTCTGAAAATAAAAAACCCGGGAGGCCGGGTTTTTTATTTTCATGGGCCCACCTGGATTCGAACCAGGGACCTACCGGTTATGAGCCGGTGGCTCTAACCAGCTGAGCTATGGGCCCGTAATCAAATTTTAGATTTTCGATTTTGGATTTTAGATTCCTGATTTCGGCCGCCTTTTCCAAGGGCATCAGCTTAAGTCGAAACTCAGCTTTCCATGAAACTCTTCAGCCTCTTGCTGCGACTGGGATGTCTGAGCTTGCGCAGCGCCTTGGCCTCGATCTGGCGGATGCGTTCGCGCGTAACGGTAAATTTTTGCCCCACCTCTTCGAGGGTATGATCCGACTTTTCCCCGATCCCAAAACGCATCCTCAGGACTTGCTCTTCGCGCGGAGTTAAAGTCGCCAACACTTTCTTGGTCTGCTCCTGCAGATTGATGTTGACCACCGCGTCCGCGGGCGTGATGATCCGCTTGTCTTCGATGAAATCACCTAAATGACTGTCCTCTTCCTCGCCCACGGGGGTTTCCAGGGAGATCGGCTCCTTGGCGATCTTCAGGACCTTGCGCACCTTATCCAAGGGGATTTCCATCTTGGTAGCGATCTC
>MGRY01000067.1:1716-8229 GCA_001799045.1 Deltaproteobacteria bacterium RIFCSPLOWO2_02_56_12
CTGGACCAAATAACGGGAGGTGCGAATCAGCTTGTTGATGGTCTCGATCATGTGGACCGGGATACGGATCGTGCGCGCCTGGTCGGCAATCGCCCGGGTAATCGCCTGGCGAATCCACCACGTCGCATATGTCGAGAACTTGTAACCGCGCTGGTACTCGAACTTGTCCACCGCCTTCATGAGACCGATGTTCCCTTCCTGAATGAGATCCAGAAACTGCAGTCCCCGGTTGGTGTATTTTTTGGCGATGCTGACCACCAAGCGGAGATTGGCCTCGATCAGCTCCTTTTTGGCGAGGTTGGCCCTGGTCTCTCCCTCAACGATGGACTGCACCCGACGCCTGAGCTCCTCCGCCGGTATCTCCAGATTCCTCTCGTTCCGTTTGATTTCCCGCCGCGCGCTTCGGATCTCTTCCGCCATTCTCTGAATGGCCTCATGGCCCATGCGCAGCGCGCCAATAGCCCGCTGCCAATGCTTTTTGCGGCCATCACTGCTCGGAATAACCTTCAGGATTGTCTGGAACGGCTTGCCGGTGCGCTGTTCAAAGTCCATCACCTTCCTGTCCAGGGCCCGCATTTGGTCCATTGCCCTCTTCAAGCCATCGACGATTGCCTCGGTTTGCCTCCGATTCAGCGGCATGGCCTTGAGCCCGCTAAGGATTTTCTCCTGCTGCTTGAGCAGCGCCTCTTGGAGAAGCTTCCGCTTCCGGGAGGACAGGTGCTTCCGCTCCAGTTGCCGTTTGATTTTCACCCTCTCGTTGTTCAATCGGCGCAACTTGCCTATCTGATCCAGGAGCCTTTTTTCATGCACTTCCTCGTCTTCCAAGTAGTCCAGCTCGTCTTCTCCGTCCTTGATGATCTCACGCACGCGAATCTCATGGCGCGAAAGATTCTCTCCCAGCTCCAGGACATAGCGCAATGCCAGGGGGCTCGAAAGAACCTCCTCAATGACCCGTTTTTCCCCCTCCTCGATCTTCTTGGCGATCTCCACCTCGCCCTCGCGGCTGAGGAGCGAGACGGTGCCCATCTCCCGAAGGTACATCCGTACGGGATCGCCTGTCTTGCCGGTGATATCCCCCTCCACCTCCACATCGGCCTCCTTCTCCTCCTCTTCCTCCTCCGCGAGCTCTTCGGCCTGGCCACCCAGAGTCACCCTCTGGTTGGAATCGATCACCTCGATGTCCATTTCGCCAAAGATAGACATGACATCATCGATCTGGTCCGGCGATACGATATCCGCCGGCAGCATGTCATTGACCTCATCGTAGGTCAGGTAGCCCTTCTCCTTGCCGAGGTCGATGAGCTTCTTGACCTCTTTGATGTCTTTCTTTTGGGCTATCTGGCCGGAGACCCGGGCTTCTTTCTGAGCCCCTACCGGATCTCCGTTTTGGACGTGAACCTTTGGCGTTCTAGTTGTCGTTCTCTTCGGACGACCTCTTGCCATTCCAGCATCCTTTCTTTTTTGGTTATCTCATCCCTTTTTTCTTCCGCCACCCGAATCGCCTGGCGCAGATCTTTTTCTAAGCCTCTTAGATATCTCCGTCTAAGATGCGAGAGGCAATCTTCCACCATCCTTTCGGATTCCTCTTCCGGCATGTTTTCCCCTTCCAGCATCAGGGCTGCGATCTGAGACGCCTGGGCTGGTGGAAACCGCTGCGCCATTCCTGCCCCATTCAGTTCTCCCCGCTCTCCCCATTCCGACAGAATCTTCTGGATTACCTGATTCCACATTGGACTAACGAGCTGTTCGATATCGCCTTCCCGCTCCACGTTTTGGATAACGGAAGGAAAGCGAAGCATGAGGCTCACCAAGGAACGCTCCACAAGATCCTCCTGCCCCTGCGTCGCAGTAGCCTTCGAAGATTCCTCCGGGCGAAGGGAACGCCCTTGACCGCTTGGCGCGGGAGAAGGGGGCCGTAAAAGCTCTTCCCTAATTCCCAAGGAATCGACGGCGCGCCGGGCCAAGAGATCCATTTCGAAGGGATTGCGGACCTTGGCCAAAAGCCGCCGGATCTCCTGGGCAATCTCACTCTTGCCCTCGATGCTCTTGCCGTACTTTTCTTCCAACCATGTGAAGCTGTAATCCGCCAAAGGAATCGCCTGGTCTACGACCGTCTCCAATACCTCTCTGCCCCTGGAACGGACATAGGTGTCCGGGTCTTCCCCCTGGGGCAGAAACGCGGCCCGCCCGAGCAATCCCCCCTCGATAAATATCTCAAAGCTTCGTGCCGCTGCCTTTCTACCGGCTTCATCGCCGTCAAAGAGCGCAACAATGTTTTTTGTATAGCGTCCCAGGATACGCACCTGATCCGGAGTCAGGGCCGTACCTAAGGTAGCAACCGCGTAGGAGATGCCAAATTGAAACAGGGCGAGCACGTCGAGATAGCCCTCCACTACTACCAGCCGATCCACCTCCCGAATCGCTTCCTTGGCTTGAAAGAGACCGTAGAGGTTCGCCCCCTTGCGAAATAGGGGAGTCTCAGCGGAATTGAGATATTTAGGGAGACCCTGCGCGATCACCCGACCGCCGAAGCCCACAACCTTTCCAGCGGCATTGGCAATGGGGAAGATGATTCGATCAAAGAATTTTTCTCCGTAGTGTTGCGGCCCCCTTTCGCTGAGCAGTCCCAACCGCACCGCATGCTTTAAAGAAAGCCCCTCTTTTTTTAGAAAAGCGACCAATCCCTGGCCTGACTGCGGGGCATAGCCGAGATAAAAATTCCGCGCCACCCGTTCTTCCACTCCTCTGCCCTTGAGATATTCCAGGGCCCTTTTCCCCTCGGGACGACCAAACAGCATTTCATGGAAATAGGCCGCCGCCCTTTCATTGAGATGATAAAGGGATTCTTTCTCTTCTCCGTCCCTACCGGCCTTAGGCCGGTCCAGGCGCTCGACTGCGATCCCGTAGCGCTTTCCAACCTGCTCCACAGCCTCCGGGAAGGTCAGGTGCTCATACTGCATCAAAAAATGAAAGACATTCCCCCCCACACCGCACCCGAAACAGTGAAAGATGCCCTTTTCTTCATTGACCGTGAAGGAGGGGGTCTTTTCTGAATGAAACGGGCAGAGTCCGAGATAATTGCGCCCCATCTTTTTCAACGTCAGGTGATCGGATATCACCTCAACGATGGAGGCCCGCTCACGAATCTCTACAATCTTTCCTTCTGCAATCATCCTTCGATCCTCCTCAGGATGACCCTGAGCTCAGTCGAATGGGTCATCCTGACCGCCTAAAAATAGCCCATCCCCTCAGGGTCGCGGATAGCGGATTCCTCCTGCGGGACGAGATTGGCCTTGCCGATTCGGATAAGCCCCTGGGCAAAATGATGGAGCGGAGGGGCGAGGTAGGACTCATCGATTTTTTGCCTCGTCCTTTGCGGCATCAAAGGAAAAGAAGCCAGAAGAAAAATAACCAGAGCTAAGACAGCTGCCCCCTTTCCCATGCCCACCACGATGCCGCCGATCCGATTGACCACTTGCAGGAAGAGGAATTTTGCCGAGCGATGCAGGAGCCACCCCGCCAGACTGAACGTGAAGTAGACTACGAAGAAAAGTCCGACAAAAGTTAAAACTCTGACAACCAGAAGAGAGAGCTTCCAGCTCTCCGGCCAGAGCAGCGCCGCTGGTTCATCGTAACGGACTGCTACCATGAAACCGATAATGAGTCCCAGCAGAGAAAAGCTCTCGCGGAAGAGCCCCTTAAAATAACCCCTCAGGCCAAACAGTAACAGAAGAACAAGCAGGATCGGATCAACGATGTTCACCAACGGGTTACGTCCATCTTAAGAAAGGGATTGAACACCATTTCCTGGTGAAAAGCGCTACACCTGATCAGCCGCCCAGAATTTCCCTGGCCAGTTCGCTGACTCGCTTGCCCTCGGTCCGACCGGTAACCTTGGGCATGATCTGTTTCATCACCTTTCCCAAGTCCCGGACCCCTTTAGCCCCAACCTCCTCAATGGTACTCCGGATCAGGGCACGGACCTCCTCCTCGCTCAAGGCTTCAGGCAGCAAGCGGCGCAAGACCGCCAGTTCCGCTTCCTCCTTCTCCAGCAGATCGCCCCGCCCCCCCCTCCGAAAGTACTCGATCGACTCCTGCCCCTGCTTGCAAAGGGAGGAGATAATCTTAATGATCTCCTCCGGGCTTAGCTCTCTTCGCTCTTTGATTTCCTCGTTATGGAGCGCCGATAAAAGCAGCCGTAGGGCGGAGAGGGTCAGCCGGTCCCCGCCCTTCATGGCCGCTTTCATGGCATCCTGAATTTCGCCCTTGAGTCCCATTCTCTCTCCGGGATGCCTCGCTAAAAGTAATGGCTGCGGGCCCGTCTCAGTGCTCTCTTCTTTGCCGCTATCGCCTTCTTTTTCCTCTTGACGCTGGGCTTTTCGTAATGTTCCCGCTTGCGCAACTCCGCCAATATCCCCGACTTTTCACAAAGCTTTTTGAAGCGCCGGATAGCGCTTTCAATAGACTCGTTGTCTCTAACTCGTATTCCGGTCATATAATAGTATCACCCCCTCCACTTCACTCCTAACACCCATCCACCCGTTATTTTCAAATGTTTAATTCTATCGGATTTCCATATCAAGTCAAGCTGAGCAATACAAAAACTTGACCTACGGAGTCCGGCGGTATAGGATACAAAAGACCTCCCCGCCTCCACTCATCGAGCGCAATCCTTTTTCCTCCCAAACGGCCTTAAAATCATCATCAAAAAGGACTCCCCTTCTCCCCTAAAAGCCTGATTACTTTTTCCGTGCTTATCTCTTTCTCTGCTTGATCTTCCAGAACTTCTCGGGAAAGTCGGAGATGATCCCGTCCACGCCCAGCGAGAGAAATTTCTCCATCTCCTTCACCTCGTTGACGGTCCAGACAAAACTCTTGAGTCCGAGTTCCCTGGCCTCCTCCAGGAAATGGGGAGTCGCGAACTCTCTCTGGATATGAAGTGAATAAGCATTCATCTCTCTTGCCGCTTGAAACGGATTATCCTTGATTCCGGCTCCGTACAGGACGCCGATCCTGACATCCGGCGCCAATTCCCGGAGCCGGCGCAGCGATTGGTAATCGAAAGAGGAAAAAATGGCGCGCTCGAGATAATCGAAGTGGCTCACGATAAAGAGCACCTTGAGCTCGATTCCGAGAGGACCGCGGAGCACGGACTTGATCTCTAAATTGATCTCGACCTTACCGGATACGATCTCCAGGATCTCTTCCAGAGTCTGTATCCTTTCCCCCTTAAACGACTTCTTGAGCCAAGCCCCCACATCGAGCTTTTTAAGCTGCCTAAGGGTCTTCCCTTTTACAAACCCTTTGGCTCGCGCCGTTCGATCCAAGCGATCGTCGTGGATCACGACCACATGGCCATCCTTGGAAAGCCGGCAGTCCATCTCGATCATATCCGCTCCCGCCTCGATCGCCTTTTCAAAAGCCAGGCGCGTGTTCTCCGGATAGGAGCCGGACGAGCCCCGGTGGGCAATTTTGATAAAGTCGGCCATCACCACTGAAACCAAGGAATCATGATAGGATAACTATCCTGATAGCGCATCCAGATACTTCAAGCCCGAGGCGGTATTGAAAATGAGAACCGTCTCATTCGGCTTGATCCATCCCCGCTGCCTCAGCCCGCGCAAAGCAGCCACCCCTGCTCCCCCCTCGGGACAGAAGAAGAGACCCTCCAGCCTGCCGACACGATCGATCTCTGCAACCATTTCCTGATCGCTCACGCTGAGCGCCGTCCCCTTGCTCTCGCGGATCACCCGGAGCATGAGAAAGTCGGCCACGGCCTGAGGCACTCTCAACCCAGACGCTATGGTCCTGGCGTTGAGCCAGGGCTCTGCTTTATCTTTCCCTTCATTGTAGGCGCGCACAATCGGCGCGCAGCCTTCTGCCTGGACAGAGACCATGCGCGGACGCTGCGAGCCAATCCACCCTATTTCTTCCAATTCACTGAAGCCCTTCCACATGCCGATCAATCCTGTCCCGCCTCCGGTCGGATAAATGATAACCTCAGGGAGCTTCCAGTCGAGCTGCTCGGCAATCTCCAGGCCCATGGTTTTCTTCCCTTCCACGCGGTAGGGCTCCTTTAATGTCGAGACGTCAAACCAGCCCTCGGCCTCTTTGCGCTCGGCGATCAGCCTGCCGCAGTCGTTGATGAGCCCATCTACCAAGGTCAGTCTGGCGCCGTATTTTTGCGCCTCGACCTGATTGGCCCTGGGGGTGTCCCTGGGCATGAAAACATGGGCCTCCATTCCGGCCCGGGCGGCATAGGCGGAGAGAGAGCCGCCGGCGTTGCCGGCTGAAGGGATGGCAACTTTCTTGATTCCCAACTCCTTAGCCAGCGAAACCGCCACCGAAAGACCCCGATCTTTAAAGGATCCTGTGGGGTTTTGCGCCTCATCCTTGATCCATACTTTTTTGACGTTGAGCTTCAAGGCCAGTTGCCTGGCTTCGATCAGCGGAGTGAAGCCTTCTCCTAAAGAGACACGGTTCTTTGCCGCCCGCAGGGGAAGAAATTCCTGG
>MGRY01000067.1:8245-8724 GCA_001799045.1 Deltaproteobacteria bacterium RIFCSPLOWO2_02_56_12
GAGACACGGTTCTTTGCCGCCCGCAGGGGAAGAAATTCCTGGTAGCGCCACAGGTCAGAGGGGCGGTTTTTCAGATCCGACTTTTTCACTGCCTGTCTTATCCCCTTGGCGTCATAGCGAACCAATAACGGGGAGCCGCAGGAACAGAGATTTAGGACCTTTCCTAGAGAAAACTTTTTCTGGCAGCGCGGACAAACAATCTCTTTGGCGAACATCATCGGGCTAATCAGCCTCCCTCTCTTTTACAAGGTTGCAAACTCCTGATCTCAAGCCGGTCAAAAAGGCGGCCGCGGGTCGTCGCATAAATGAGGCCGAATCCGAGGGCCACGAGGGTATAGATGCTGCCTCGATGAGGCCATTGACAAAGAGTTGAGAAAGCATGGAGTCAGGCAGGATAGGAGCCTAACCAAATCACCCAATCCAATCGTCCGCGAACCGCATTATACAGCCCTCTGTCTCCTGTGAGCAGTTGGATGCCC
>MGRY01000068.1:0-6571 GCA_001799045.1 Deltaproteobacteria bacterium RIFCSPLOWO2_02_56_12
AAGGGATCAGCTTAGAAAAGGTTTTTTTTGCGCGCAATCCGAAGAGCGCGCTCAAGCTGGGACAGGCCCGTGGCGTGGCATTGCTGGCTGCGGCAGAAAAGCGCATTGCGATCCACGAATACAGCTCCGCCGAGATCAAACTGGCCGTTGTTGGTTACGGTCAGGCCACTAAAGAGCAGGTGCAGAAAATGATCGCTTCGCTGCTCCACCTGTCGGGAAAGATCCCTGGCGATGCTGCCGATGCCCTGGCTGCCGCCATCTGTTATCTTCATCAAAGCGATTTTCATGCCCGGATCATGGGGGCATTGCCTGCGGCTGGGCGAGAACTGCGTCGATAGAAGATCGTTATTAGTTATTCGCTATGCGACCTTGCCCCTCCACAATGATAACCAATCGCGAGTCAACGAGTAACCAGTAACGAATAACGAAAAATGATTGCCAAGATTAACGGGACACTTGAGCGCAAGGTCCCCGGCGAAGTGATCATTAATGTAGGGGGAGTGGGATATCAGGTTTTTATTCCCCTCAGCGTTTTTTACCGCTTGCCAGAGGTGGGAGGAGCTGTCAATCTTTACATTCACACCCATCTCAGAGAAGACGCTCTCCAGCTCTTCGGTTTTCTGGAACATGAGGAAAAACAGGTCTTTCTCTCCCTGAACAGCGTCACGGGGATCGGACCGAAACTGGCGATCAATATCCTCTCCGGAATTCCGGCGGAGGAGCTGGCGCGCGCGCTCAAAGAAGGGGACCAGCCACGGCTTGTTTCGATCCCTGGAGTAGGGAAAAAACTTGCCGAGCGGATGATCGTGGAGCTTAGGGACAAGTTCCTGACGATGCCCGCGGAGGAGATGGGCCGGAGCGACGGCTCCCAGCCGATGCGCGACGCGATTTCAGCGCTGGTGAATCTAGGCTATCGCCAAGGGGACGCGGAAAAAAGCGTGCGCGAGATAACACGGAATGGGGAGAAAACGCTGGCGGAGGTGCTGAAGGAGGCATTACGGAGACTTAGTCAATGACAATTGCAAATTGCAAAATGAAAAATGGAAAATTAAAAATTTGCACTTTGCACTTTGCTTTTTGCATTGAACGGTGAATATGGATCCCCAGCAGATCACTCCTATCAGGACCGACGAAGATCTAAAGTACGAAGTCAATCTCCGCCCCCGTGCCTTCGAAGAATATCTCGGTCAGGAGCAGGTTAAAGAAAATCTCAAAGTAGCCATTGCCGCCGCGCGCGGACGGAAAGACGTCCTGGATCACCTGCTCTTTCACGGCCCGCCCGGTTTAGGGAAGACCTCGCTCGCCTATATCATTGCGCGCGAGATGGGGGTGAACATTAAGGCCACTTCCGGACCGGTGGTCGAAAGGCCCGGGGATCTAGCAGCGCTGCTGACGAATCTGGAAGAAGGGGACATCCTTTTTATCGACGAGATTCACCGGCTGAATCATGTCGTGGAAGAAGTCCTTTACCCGGCCATGGAGGACTATCAGATCGATCTCATGATCGGCCAGGGGCCTTCGGCGAGATCCATCAAGCTGGATCTTAAGCGCTTCACGCTGATCGGCGCGACGACGCGCTCCGGACTCCTGACCTCTCCGCTGCGGAATCGCTTTGGGGCGATCTTTCGCCTGGACTTTTATTCGGCCGAGACGTTGGCCCGGATCTTGAGTCGCTCCGCCTCCATCCTGGGCGTGAGCGGGGATGACGCAGGGCTGGCGGAAATTGCCCGCCGCTCCCGCGGCACGCCGAGGATCGCCAACCGGCTGCTGCGCAGGGTGAGGGACTACGCGCAAGTTAAGGCCGGAGGGGTCATAACAAAGCAGGTTACCGAAGAGGCTTTAAAGATGTTGGAAGTGGATCCCATGGGCTTTGATAAAATGGATACGTTATTGCTGCTAACGTTGATTGACAAGTTTTCCGGCGGGCCTGTGGGAGTAGAAACCCTGGCGGCCGCCATTGGCGAGGAGAAGGACACGATCGAGGATGTTTATGAGCCGTTTCTGATCCAGGCGGGATTTCTGCACCGCACCCCCAGGGGGCGGGTGGCAACCTCTCTGGCCTATGAGCATTTTGGCCGTAAGAAGGGAGCCGAACTTGCGGCGGGGCCCAAGAAGCAGGAGAGTCTGTTCTAGCTGCCTGCTCATCAGCCTGATTTTATCCCTTGTCCTTTATCTCTTGAGGAGGTAAAATCTAACGGTTTTTCACCTCTTAATCGGTGCTCAAAAGCATGGAATCAACGGATACCCCCAAGACACTGGAAGATAGGCTGAGGCACGAAGAGGCCGTGCGGAGAAAAAGGGAAGGGCTGGTGATCCTGATCACCACCCTGATGGTGCTCCTTTTCGCCTTCTTCGAGGTGCAGCTTCCGGAGGTGTCGACAGAATCTTCGCTTAGCGGCAACATCGGCTTTTTTCTCCTTCTCAATATCAACATCATTTTACTGATCCTGCTGGTTTTTCTCGTTGTGCGAAACCTCGTGAAGCTCATCTTCGATAGGAAAAGGCGTATTCTCGGCTCTCGTCTTCGGGTCCGTCTGGTGATCGCCTTCATCGCCCTGTCGCTGGTTCCGACTTTGCTCCTCTTCTTTATCGCAGGCGGGTTTGTGACGCGCTCCTTTGAGAGGTTGTTGGATGTCCAGGTGGAGAACGCGCTGCAAGGATCTCTGGAGATCGGCCAGACGTACTATCAAAATTCCGCCAACAACGCCCTTTTCTATGCCCGGCAGGTGAGTCAGCGGATCACCCAGGAGGGGCTCTTTGACTCCCAACGGGTCGGCGAGCTCAAGGAATTCATCCAGGCCAAGCAGCGCGAGTACAATCTGGGGACCGTTGAAGTATTTTCTCCCGACCGTCAGCTCCTCGTCGTGGCCTTCAACGATCAGGTGCCGACCGGGGTGACGATTAAACCGGATTCCGATTTTCTCAATCGCGCGCTGCGCGGCTTGGAGGTTACCCAAACCCAGGCCTTCGGGGAGGGGGACATCATCCGTGGAGGGGTTCCTGTCTACAGCAGCGACCGCAAGATTTTGGGGACCGTGGTGGTCGATTACTACGTGCCCAAGAGCATCTCGAAGCGGGCGCTCCAGATATCGCGCTCCTACGAGGAGCACAAGCACCTCACGATCCTGAAGAAACCGGTCAAAAACAGTTATATCTTGACGCTGCTGTTGATCACCCTGGTGATTATTTTCTCCGCGACCTGGTTCGGCCTTTATCTCGCCAAGGGGATTACCGTCCCTATCCAAAGGCTGGCAGAGGGGACCCACGAGGTGGCCCACGGCAATTGGGATTATCAGATCGAGGCTAGCGGGGACGACGAGATCGGGACTCTGGTCGATTCCTTCAACCAGATGACGCGGGATTTGAAGCAAATCAACCTGGAGGTCGATCGCCGGGGCCGCTACATGGAGACCCTCCTGGCCAACATCACGGCAGGGGTGATCTCTGTGGATCCTACCGGGAGTGTAACGACGATAAACAAGACCGCAGTCCAGATGTTAGGAGTGAAGACGGAACAGGTCCTGGGAAAAAATTACGGTGAGGCTTTCCAGTCAGAGCCCCTCAGGGTCATGCGGGAGATCATCCAGCATGTCAGGGGTAGGGCGAGCGTGGAACGGGAGGTCAAGATAATGCTTCCCGATCAGATACTCACCGTTGTGGCGACGGCAGCCACGCTGAGAGGCGACGAGGGGAATATTCTGGGGATCATGGTATTTCTCGAGGATATTACCCAGATCCAAAAGGTTCAAAGAATGGAGGCGTGGCGCGAGGTGGCGCGGAGAATCGCCCACGAGATTAAAAACCCCCTGACTCCGATCCAGCTTTCCGCTGAGCGTCTGAGGAAAAGGTACGCGAAGCTGCTGGAAGGGAACGGGGCCATCCTGGACAAATGCACCTCGACCATCATCAAGCAGGTCGAGGAGCTGAAAAACCTGGTAAACGAGTTCTCTCAATTTGCCCGCCTTCCTGCCGCCGAACTCACGCCCAACGATCTTAACGAGGTCGTGAAAGAGGCGCTCTTTCTATTCAAGGAAGGGCACCGAGGGATCAATTTCCAGTTTCAGCGGGAAGAACTTCCGCCTCTCGAACTGGACCGGGACCAGATCAAGCGGGCGCTGATAAACCTTTTGGATAATGCGGTGGCTGCGGTAGAGGAAAAGGGGGAGATAAAGATTTCAACGGTCTATAACTCTTCATCAGGGATTGTTCAGTTGGAGGTGGCGGATGATGGTTGCGGACTTGCGCCCGAAGTCCGGGCAAGGGTTTTTGAACCCTACTTTTCCACCAAAAAGGATGGAACCGGTTTGGGATTAGCGATTGTGAGTGCGATTGTGGCCGATCATCGGGGCTACATCCGGGTGCGGCCGAATGAGCCTAAAGGCACCCGATTTATTATCGAATTGCCCGTGCCGGATCAGGCCGATTTCCAGGAAATAAGAAGGAAGGCGGCCTATTCTTAGCGGGTTTGGTTTGGAGGGGAAGTGAGGGAGAAATCGGCGGAGACAACGATCCTCGTGGTGGACGACGAGGAAGGGATTCGGGAATCTGTCCGGGAAGTTCTGAGCGACGAAGGCTATCGTGTCCTTGAGGCGTCTGATGGGACCAGAGTCCTGGATATGATTCGTGCGGAGCGGCCCCGTCTGGTTCTTCTGGATATCTGGATGCCCCAGGTGGATGGGATCGGCCTTCTCAAAGAGATCAAGGACCAGGAGCCCGAAGTCAATGTGATTATGATCTCGGGCCATGGCAATATCCATACGGCAGTGACGGCCACCAAGCTGGGGGCGTTTGACTTCATCGAAAAACCTCTCTCCTTGGATGGGTTACTCTTGACCGTCCGGCGCGCCCTCGGAGAGTCTCCTCCCATGAGGGGAGAGAGCGGGAAGCCCAAGGCCGGCAAAGGCAAGCGCCGTTCCCGGGGGACGGCCCGCACGGCGGCGCCGGCGCAGAGCTTAAAACAGAAGACGCTGAAGAAGAGCGTAGTGATTTCCGGCCAGGGGCTCCATTCCGGAATTAAGACCGGCGTCATCCTCCATCCGCTCCCTCCTAACAGCGGGGTTTTATTCAGCGGCATCTCGGCCGACACCAGTGTGCCTGCCCATGTAGATTATGTCGGCTCGACCGGTTACGCCACCTCGCTTCGCGGCAAAGGCATTGTGGTCGGCACCGTGGAGCATTTTCTCGCCGTGCTTCATAGTTACGGGATCTCTAATTTGCTGGTCAAGATGCAAGGCGAGATCCCTATCATGGATGGCTCCGCCCTGGAATTTTGCCATTTGATCGAGGAGGGGGGAATACAGGAACAGGAAGAAGAGTGGTCTGAAATCGTTATTGACAGGACTTATCGGATCGATCAAAAAAACGGTGAGTCCATCAGCATCGAATCTTCGGATACCTTTGGAGTCCGCTATGTCCTCAACTACCCGAAACCGGTAGGGGTACAGGAACATACCTATATCTTCAGGGGCCCGGATACCTTTAAAGAGGAAATCGCCCCGGCGCGAACTTTCGGATTTCTCAAGGATATCGAAAAACTGGAAAAGCTCGGATTGGTGAACGGAGGAAGACTCAGTAATTGCATTCTGATGGATGACGAGAAGATCCTCAACACCGAGCTCCGGTTCGCCGACGAGTTTGCGCGTCACAAGATTCTCGATATCATCGGCGACTTTTATCTCCTGGGGCGACCGATCCGCGGCATGATTACGGCCCGCATGACCGGTCATTCAGACAACATCGCCCTGCTGCGAGAGATCAGAAAGGGCATGGGCCTGTGATGCCCCCCCTGGAAAGTTGGTAGAGGATGGCCTCCGCTCAAGTCTTCCCCCGTCTCTTTACCGTGGATGAGGCCAACGACCTCCTTCCGGCTTTGCGGCCTCTGGTAAAGCAGATTTTCGACCACCTGGAATTTTTGCGCAAGAAAAGCGAGGCGGTGATCCGCGGAGGACAGCTTTCCCCCAACAGCCCGGATCTGATGGAGCGGCTGCAAGAAAATGACGCCGTTGCGCGTCTGATCCATCAGGTAAAGGGCCTGGTGGAAGAGATCAATAGTTACGGTTGTGTCAGTAAGGGCGTGGAGCAGGGGTTGGTGGATTTTCCCTGCATGTTAGGAGGAGAGATCGTCTTTCTCTGCTGGCGCTACGGCGAGGAGAGTGTGGGCTACTGGCATCGCATCGAAGACGGTTTCGCTGGCCGCAGACCCCTGCTCGATGCCGATGAGGGCGATGGGAACGGGAACATCTCCTACCATTGAAGTTCCCAGCCCTTTTTTTCTTTCGCGCCGGTTAACCATCTTAACTACGAGTTTGGCTCTCCATTTACCTCCAGCACTAGCTGCACTCCATCCCAAACCCGCCGCAGCAAGTGGCGGGGGAGAGTGCCGATCTTCTTCTGTAAGTACGCCCGGTCGATGGTCTGAAGCTGGGTGACATTGATCACGCATGGTTTTGGCAGGTTTCCTTCCCCTTTTCGTAGGCGGACATTGCCTGGGAGTGTGGCATATCGCAGGTTGGAGGTGATGGCGGCAACAACGACTGTATTAATACGGCTACGGTTAAACCGGTCGTGTTGC
>MGRY01000068.1:6602-7970 GCA_001799045.1 Deltaproteobacteria bacterium RIFCSPLOWO2_02_56_12
AAAACCCTCTAACATAGAGGGCGAGCGATGAAGCCAGCAAACATTAAGGACCCGGCCTCCCTTTCTTTGCGGATCAAAGAGGAGGCGCAGCGCTTGGGGTTTACCCTGGTGGGGATCTCGCCCGTGAAGATGGCTCCCCATGAGGGGTTCTTTGCCCAGTGGTTGAGAAAAGGTTTGGGGGGGGAGATGGGCTACCTCAAACGCACCGAGGAGCTTCGCCGTGATCCCACAAAACTTGTTCCCTGGGCCGTGTCTGTCGTATCGGTGGGGTTGAACTACTATGCCCCGCTGCCGAGGCCTACGGCGCAGGATGGCGCGAAAGGCTGGATCTCTCGTTATGCCTGGGGAGATAACTATCATGATGTCGTCAAGGAAAGGCTGGAATCCCTGCTGGAAAAAGTCAAAGAGATCTATCCAGGAGCCGTCGAAGGAAAGGTCTTTGTCGATTCAGGGCCGGTGCTCGAAAGAGACATTGCCGGCGTGGCCGGGATCGGCTGGATCGGCAAAAACACACAGCTCATTTCTCCACAAAAAGGTTCATGGTTTTTCCTGGGAGAGCTATTTTTAAGCATCGAGTTGGTCTACGACCGGCCGATCCGGGACCGGTGCGGTAAGTGCGATCTCTGCCTGAAGGCATGTCCGACGGCTGCCTTTGTCGGTCCTTATATACTCGACGCGCGCCGCTGCATCTCTTATTTGACGATCGAGCTCAAGGGAGCGATTCCACAGCATCTCCGCCCGTTGATGGGCAACCACATCTTCGGCTGCGACATTTGCCAGGAGGTTTGTCCGTACAACGTTAAAGCGAAGCCGACCGGGGAAGAGGCCTTTTATCCTAGGGAGGGTCTCTTCGCGCCGGAGCTGATTCCTCTTCTTTTGCTGAGCGAAGAGGAGTTTCGCCGCCGTTTTCGCGCGAGCCCCATTTCCAGGGCCAAGCGCCGAGGCTTTCTCCGCAATGTGGCGGTGGCTCTGGGGAATCTTAAAAGCCGAGAGGCCGTTCCCGCTTTGATTCAAGCCCTTCAGGATGAGGAGCCTCTGGTGCGGCGGCATGTCGCCTGGGCCTTGGGGCAGATAGCTACGCCTGAGTCATTGGAGGCGCTGAAAAAGCGCCTTGTAGTTGAGGCAGATAGCGGGGTGAGAGAAGAAATCGAAGACGTAATAACAGCTCTTCTAAAGTCTTCTTTCCATAGTTTGCAGATCCACACAAAAAAAGGTAATCTGCCTTTCATGAAAGCTATTAAGGCGCACTACGACGGACATGTGGTAGTCCCGGAGGAACCGATCAACTTGCCGGTCAATACCCCTGTGCGAGTGCTGGTTCCAGAGGCTGATGAATCCACACTAATCACTAAAGCGTTCGCTAAACTC
>MGRY01000069.1:0-5931 GCA_001799045.1 Deltaproteobacteria bacterium RIFCSPLOWO2_02_56_12
TTTGCCGGGCTTTTTTTATCGGCTCAGCCTGTTTGGCCACGGTGTGCGCCGCTGATCAAAGAGGGCCGAGAGCTGCTAGGCAAAGTCAAGCCGGCGAAGGTGGATGAGGATAAAGCCAAAGGACTGCTTGATGAAGCGCAGAAATTCCTCGATGCCGGCAATCACGTTGATGGGGTAAAGAAGGCCAACGAAGCGTTGGACATCTTAAAGAAGAAGTAAAATTTACTTTTTCAACTCTGATTTCCAGCCGGAGGAACTTAGCATCCTTCCGGTGATCCCACCGGACTCGTCCGTAGCGAGAAAGACAAAAACCCCGGTGACCGATTCAGGCGTGCTGCCGCGGTAGCCGGTAAGCTTTGTCGCCACATATCCGGGTTCCACGGAGTTGACCCGGATGTTGTAAGAGCCCACCTCAGCGGCGAGCGTCTGGGTAAAGCCTTCGATTCCCCATTTGGAAGTAGCATAGGCTGCGAAGTTGGCGTAGGCGCCCCGGCCTATAGAGGAGGAGACATTGATGATGGCGCCGCTTTTCCGGCGCATCATCAGCGGAAGGACCGCCTTTGTCACCAGGAACGGGCCGCGCAGGTTGACGGCCATCGTGTAATCCCACTTTTTGACTTCCGTCTCCGCTACCGGCGCCGGACGGATCATGACTCCCGCGTTATTGATAAGAACGTCGATCCTGCCGAAACGCTCCTGGACTTTTTCCACCAGCTTGCTTACGGGCTCTTCCAAAGAGACATCGCACTCGACCGCAAGGCACTCTGTGCCGAGGGCCTTTATCTCCTTGGCGGCTGTCTCAATCTCAGCGCCCGTCCGGGAACAGATGGCGATTTTCGCCCCTTCTCGGGCATAGTCGAGCGCGACGGCCTTGCCGATTCCTCTTCCGCCGCCGGTAATCAGAGCGACCTTATCCTTGAGTTTCATAGCCTTTTTACCCGTGCTCGTGTACGATTTTCCTGCTCGTATACCAACACGGACCAAGAACACGAACAATTATCTATCGTTTTTACAATCTTTTTTAGCCGATGCCAATAGGTCGGTCGCAGAAAAATATGCCATGCTATTTAAATTGTCCTTTCCATAGAGATACTTCGCCAGTATAATGCGCCTAGCTTTTTTAGAACGGATTCACAACTGAAATGAGCGAAGTAAAGTTTGTCGATACCACGCTCCGAGACGGGCATCAAAGCCTCTGGGCGGAAGCGATGAGGACGGGCATGATACTGCCCATTGCATCTCAGATGGATCGGGCCGGTTTTGAGGCCATAGAGATTTTTAGCCCGTCTTTCTTCAAAAAGTGTGTTCGCGAGCTCAAGGAGGATCCGTTAGAGCGCATCCGGATGGTCGCGCAGCGGATTCGCAAGACGCCGCTACGCGCGATCCGAAATAGGCAGATGGCCGGTTTTCACATTACACCCCCGGCGGTTGCCGATCTCTGGCTGGAGCGGCTGGCGGCCAATGGTATAAGGCAGGTGCGGACATCGGATCCGTCGAACACGCCTTCTCACTGGCAAGAAATGGTTCAGGCGGCGGGTAAGGCGGGGCTGGAGACAGTAATCAACGTCATCTTTTCGATCTCTCCCAAGCATACCGACGAATACTATGCCGAAAAAGTTCGCGAAGCGGCGAAGCTGGATGTTGTCTCCATATGTTTCAAGGATCCGGGCGGGCTGCTGACTCCTGAGCGCACGCGCGCGCTGACCCCGCTTTTCCTTCAGCATAGCAACGGTATCCCGGTCGAGCTTCACACTCACTGCAATACCGGCCTTGGTCCCCTGTGCGCTCTCGAGGCTATCCGGTTGGGGATTAAAATCATCAATGCCGCTATCCCCCCCCTGGCCAACGGCTCCTCCAATCCCTCAATCTTCAATGTGGCCAGGAATGCCCGAGCTATGGGCTACGAACCGACGCTAGACGAAGAGGTCATTAAGCCCGTGGCGGATCATTTCACCTTCATCGCGAAACGGGAAGGCCTGCCCATCGGAGCGCCGGTGGAGTACGACTCCTATCACCCTGTCCATCAGGTCCCCGGAGGCATGATTTCAAACTTCCGCTTCCAGCTTACCAAACTGGGAATGAAGGAGCGGCTGGAAGAGGTCCTGGAGGAAACGGCCAGGGTACGGAAGGAGTTTGGCTATCCCATCATGGTTACCCCTTACTCTCAGTTTGTCGGGGTTCAGGCGTCGATGAATGTCATCCTCGGCGAGCGTTACAGGGAGGTTACCGACGAGGTGATCCAATATGCCCTGGGCCTCTGGGGAGTGGAGGAAAGTTCCTCAATGGACCCGGATGTCAGGGATAAGATATTGAGCCGACCGCGGGCCAGGGAGCTAGCCCGCTGGGAACCTCCTGAGATCTCCGTAAAAGAGCTACGGCAGAAGCTCGGAGGAGCCGGGGTTTCTGACGATGAGCTTTTACTCAGGTACTTTGCCGGAACAGACGAGGTGGCGGCCATGCGGGCAGCCGGCCTGCCGAAGGATTACGTGATTGCCAAAAACCCTTTGGTAAACTTGATAGGGGAGCTAACCAGGCGGACCGATCACCAACGAATTTACGTCCAAAAAGGGGACCTATCTCTACAATTGGAGAAAAAGAAAAGTTTATAAGGGAAAGGGAACAATAGGAAAGAAGGAGTAATTCAGATCCTAAGCAGATAGCGGAGGAGCGTGCTAACCAGACTGAGCAGAATAGCCCCGAAGAAGGCCGAGAAAAATCCGCGCACGGCAAAGCCAGGCACAAAGTAGGCCGCCAGCTCCAACATCAAGGCGTTGATGACAAATAAAAATAGGCCGAAGGTCAGAAGCGTCAGGGGCAAGGTGAGGATTTTGAGAACAAATCCCACCGTGGCGTTGACCAATCCGATGACTATCGAGGCGATCAACGCCGCAGCTATTCCATTCACCTCGAATCCCGGGATCAGGTGAGCCACAATGACCAAACTCAAGGCGCTCAACAGCCAGTGGACTATCAGGTTTCCCATCAGGAGGTTCCTGCTCTTTGGGGTTACGCTATCCGAGGGCGGTCGGGCGTGTCAAGGAGATATCCGGAGAGTCTTGTAAATACTGTAACCATTCACCTATATTACCCGTCAATTCTTCTTAAGGCGGGGGTGGTTCCTATGATAAAAGTTTCTGATTGGATGAGCAAAGGGGTACTGGCAGTGGAGCCCTCTGATAGCATCGCCGTTGCAAGACAAATCATGGCCAAACACCGAATTAACCAGATGCCTGTAGTTGAGGGCGAAAAGCTGGTCGGAATTGTTACGGACCGGGACATCCGCGACGCCTATCCCGCGAGTATTATGATCGACCGGGTTGAAGAAATCGACAGGTTCGCGGAATCTTACACGGTCGAAGAGGCAATGAGCTACAACGTGATGAGTGTCCGCCCGCAAACACCGCTGACGGCCGCCATTAAACTCCTGCGGCGCCAGCGCATCGGGGCGCTTCCGGTCGTGGAGAAGGGAAAGCTCGTGGGGATCATCACGCGCAGCGATATACTGGACTTTATTCTGAGCGGCAAGAGCTTGAAGCCCGCGCCTAATCGAAAGGTTCGACGAACAGAGTCCGCCAGACGCTGACCCTCGCTTGCCTGTCTCGGTGATGATTTATCGGTTGACGCAAACGCTGGTTAGAGAAATCCTGGAATAACGATCAGAGAGGGGACACTATGGCTTCTTTTGATATTGTCAGCCGCGTAGACATGCAGGAGGTCGATAACGCGGTTAATGTGACCAGGAAGGCGATTCTTACACGCTTCGATTTTCGCGAGTCCAAGACGGAAATCACGCTGGACAAGAAGGAGAAAACGGTTCGTGTGGTGACGGAAGATGAAATGAAGATGAGGGCCATCCAGGATACCCTCGTGGAGCATGTAGTCAGGCGGAAGATAGATGCCAAGTGTCTGGAGCCCAAGGAGATCCAGATGGCCTCGCACGGCATGATCCAGAGGGAATTTGCCATCAAGGAAGGGGTGGATGCGGATACGGCCCGGGCGATTGTCAAGCTGATCAAGGGACAAAAGTTGAAAGTACAGGCGTCTATTCAAGAAAATCAAGTGCGTGTTTCGGGGAAAAAGATCGATGACCTTCAGGCTGTCATCCGGATGGTAAGAGAGGCCAAATTCCAGATACCGCTCCAGTTTGTGAACATGACCGGGTGAGGGAGGAAAAAGAAGTGAAAGACAGAGTTTCGAAAACCGACGAGGAGTGGAAGCGGCAGCTTACTCCGGAGCAATTTCATGTCTGCCGGCAGAAGGGCACCGAGACGGCCTTCACCGGGGCATACTGGGACTGTAAAGAGAAAGGGGTCTATCAGTGCGTGTGCTGTGGCAACGATTTATTCAGCTCGGAGACGAAGTTCGATTCCGGCACGGGTTGGCCCAGTTTCTGGGCCCCGCTTGCAGAAGAGAACGTAAAAACCGAAGAGGATCGCAGCCTCTTCACGCGCCGGATAGAAGTGATGTGCGGCAAGTGTAACGCCCATTTGGGCCATGTGTTCGATGACGGTCCGGCGCCGACAAACCTGCGCTATTGTATCAACTCTGTTTCGCTCAAGCTGGCTAAGAAGGCGTGAAGACGCCGTTCCACTGCTATGAATGAAAAGGCATTTCAGGATCTGGGATCTGTTTTCTATTGTCACGGCTGCGGGGACGACAACGAAAAGGGGCTCAAGATCAAAAGCCATTGGGATGGCGATGAGGCTGTATGCACCTGGCGGCCCCAGCCGCATCACTGCGGCGGCTCCAGGGATACCGTTAACGGCGGGATCATTGCCTGTCTCATCGACTGCCACAGTTTAAATCTGGCTATTGCCCAGGCCTACAGGAGCGAAAGGCGCCCCATCGGCAGCGCCCCGAGGATCTCGATTGTTACCGGCAACATGAACATTTCCTATCTTCAGCCGACTCCCATTGACAAGCCCCTCCACCTTCGTGCCAGGATCACCAGATGGGAAGGACGCAAAGTATGGGTCCAATGCACGCTGAGTGCGGATGGACAGATCTGCGCCAAAGGCGAAGTGTTAGGCATTCGCGTTCAGCGAGGAGAATAGTGGACTACACGATCCTTGGACGGACCGGTTTGAAGGTCAGCGTTGCCGGTCTTGGCTGCGGCGGTCCGAGCCGTCTCGGCCAAAGGGCCAATAAATCAGAAAAGGATTCGATCGCGCTGGTCAGACAGGCCCTCGATACGGGGGTCAATCTGCTCGACACCGCCGAGGTTTACGGCACTGAAGAGATCGTGGGTAAAGCCCTGGAGGGGGTCCCCAGGGATCAAGTAGTGATCTCGACAAAAAAAGCGTTTCCTCTCCGTGACCCCAGAGATCCTGTCGGCGAGCTGAAAAAGAGCCTGGAGCAGAGTCTGCGCCGTCTCAGAACTGATTACATAGATATCTACCATGTCCATGGGGTGGAGCCGCAGGAGTACTCCTATGTATCGGACAATCTTGTTGCAGACCTATTGCGGTTGAAGGAGCAAGGCAAAATCCGTTTCATGGGAGTTACCGAGGCCTTCATCGAGGATACAAAACATCAGATGCTGCAGCGGGCCTTGGAAGACCGATGGTGGGACGTTGTAATGGTAGGCTTCAATATTTTAAACCAGTCGGCCCGCGCCGCCGTGTTGTCGAAAACTCTCGAGAGAAACACCGGTGTCTTGGTTATGTTTGCGGTTCGCAAGGCCCTTAGCCAACCGGCCCGCTTGAGCGAGATATGGGCTGAATTGAAGCAAAAAGGGTTGGTGGATGGTGGTTCGAGCGTCGGCGGCCCGCTGGATTTTCTCATTAAAGAAGGAAGCTCTTCCACGATCCCGGAAGCGGCTTACCGATTCTGCCGACACGAGCCGGGGGTGCACGTTGTTCTAAGCGGCACCGGCAGCAGCGACCATCTGAAGGCGAACATAGAATCTCTCACGAAGCCTCCTCTGCCGGA